>NZ_JAASHD010000020.1:0-68037 GCF_019734375.1 Clostridium sp. K04 | reverse complement strand
ACATAAAAGACCTAAAAAATTGTCTTAAAAAAATTTTTTAGGTCTTTTATTCCGAAAGGCACTTTTTCAGTGCCCTCTTTTATAGGTGTGCATTTTTTATATTAATTAGTAATAACATCTTCTTCATTTTCTATTTTAGATTCTTCATTTTTAAGTTTGACTGATTCCATATGCCAACGCCCTTTATCATCTTCGATAAAAGTTCCAATTAAATAAGTCTCTTTGTAAGGTTTTTTATAAGCAAATCCATAAGCTTCTATTTCAACAGTATTATTAGTTTTAGATAATACAGAAAAAGAATCAACTTCAATAAGTCTAAGATCTTTATCTTTCCAATGTGTAAAATAATAATCTAGAGAATAAATAAAATCAGAACATCTGAAATATACATACATATTTTTTATGGAGGTTCCTATAATAAGTAGTGATAGCAATATAATACAGAGTGTTGCAAACTTTTTAGTTTTTTGAATACGTAGTTTTTTACTGCGTAATTTTTTACTACGTAATTTAATTACATTTTTATTTTTTAATGTATTTACAGTATCCATAAAGCTACCTCCATTAAAGAAACTATATATTTATATATTACCATAATATGTAAATAAGTAAAGAAAATATTGTATATTTAATACACTAAACTTATAATGAAGATACAATAAATTAAAATACAAATTAAAAAAGATAAAGATAAGTAAAAGGAGAATATTATTATGGATTATTCAAGCTTAATATTAATGGAAAAAGATAAAGAAACAGGTTTTGTAGTTAAGGAAATTGGAAGTTACAATGTATCTGAAGGTGCAGAGTATATAAAAAGCTTTTACGTTTTAGATGATAAAGTTTATATAAAATTTGATACAAATAAAGATGTTGAAGAATGGGAATACTCTGCAATATATGATGTATTTAATATGAACTTATTTGAAGAAGAAGGATTTGAAATTGAAGAGGTTGAAGATGAATATAATCCTACATATTTAGTAAAATTTAAATATGAGGATAATCGTGAGTACATAAGTGAAAAATTAGCATTATGTATTGATTTAATCGAAGAAGCAATGGAAAAAGCTTTTAGTGACATTGAAGGCAAAGAAGAAGAGTATAATTAGAAGGGAGGAGCCTATAAAGATAGGCTAGGAATTGATATGGAAAGTAAGGTTGTGAAGAAAAGAGAGGAAATACAAGAAAAGGATAAGTGGACTGTAAATGAAATTTATTCTAGTGATGAGGCTTGGGAAAAGGAGTATAAGGAATTACAAGAAGAAGCTCCCAAACTAAAAGAATTTGAAGGCAAATTAGGAGATGGCAAAACTTTAATTGAATATTTTGAAGTAAACGAAAAAATTTCAAGAAAAGCAGAAAAAGTATATATATATGCTCATTTAAGAAGTGATGAGGATACTAGTAATACAACTTATCAAGCAATGATGAATAAAATAGATGCATATATGGCTGAATATGCAACATACACAGCTTATGTTGTACCAGAAATTTTATCACTTCCAGATGGAACAATTGAAAAGTTAATGAATGAATATAAGGAATTAGAACCTTATAAATTCTTATTGGAAAATATATTAAAAGAAAAACCACATGTATTGAATAAGAAAGAAGAAGAATTATTGGCTGCTGCTTCAGATTGTTTAGATGCACCGTCAGCAATACACAATATAATGACTAATGCAGATATGAAGTTTGGAAATATCAAAGATGAAGATGGAGAAGTAGTTGAATTAACAGAAGGGAATTATTCTTCATTTATAAAATCAAAAGATAGAGAAGTTAGAAAAGTAGCATTTGAAAAACTATTTGGTGAATATAAAAATTTTGAAAATACATTGGCAACAACATTATCTAGTTCTATTAAGGTATTTAACTTTGGGGCAAAAGTAAGACATTATAATAGTGCATTAGAAGCATCATTAAAGCCTAATGATATTCCATTAGAAGTTTATACTAATGCAATTGCAACTATAGATAAAAATTTATCATCACTTCATAGATATGTAGCATTAAAGAAAAGACTATTAGGTGTTGATGAAATGCATATGTATGACTTATATGTTCCAGTTATTGAAGTGCCTAAAGAAAGAGTGGAGTTTGATAAAGCCGTTGAAATGGCAGTAGAAGGGTTACAACCTTTAGGTAAAGAATATTTAGACATATTCCAAGGTGGAATAAATGATGGATGGATAGATAAGTATATTAATAAAGGAAAACGTGGAGGAGCTTATTCATGGGGCGGATATGATACTAAGCCATATGTTTTATTAAATTATAACTATGAACTTAATGATGTATCAACATTAGTACATGAAATGGGTCATTCAATACATTCTTATTATTCAAGAAAAGAACAAAGTTATTATTATGCTGGATATACTTTATTCTGTGCTGAAGTTGCATCAACAACAAACGAAGCATTATTGATCCACCATTTAATAAATAAAGAAACTGATAAAAAGAAAAAGCTTTATTTAATAAATCAAGAATTAGAGCAAATAAGAACTACAGTATTTAGACAATTAATGTTTGCAGAATTTGAATTATATACACATGAAAGTTTTGAAAAAGGTATTCCACTAACTGCAGAAGATTACAATGCAAAGTGGCATGAACTAAATGTTAAATATTTTGGCCCAGATATGGTAGTTGATAATGATATCGATATTGAATGGGCAAGAATACCACATTTTTATAGTGATTTTTACGTATATCAATATGCAACTGGTTATGCAGCAGCTTCAGCATTTGCTAAGAGTATATTAAATAATGAACCTAATGCAGTTGAGAAATATGTTGGATTCCTAAAGAGTGGTGGAAGTGATTATCCAATAGAAATTTTAAAGAAGGCAGGGGTAGATATGACTACATCTAAGCCTTTAGAAGCAACAATTGACAGATTTAATGAATTGTTAGATATGTTAGAGAAAGAAATATAAGTATGAATAAATTAGAAAAAACATTATTTGAGGATTTAACCAAACAGGCTGGATTTTACATTAAGGATTATTATAGTGAATATTTAAAAAATAATAAATGGATTGCTATAATGGAAAATAAAGATTTTATTTATGCAGTTATAGTATGTAAGGATAATGAAAGTAATTTTGAATATTACGAAGCAAGGGCCTTTCTAGAAAAGCATTATTCTTTAAGGATAGTACTTAATGTAGTAATTTGTGCAATAGGAGAATATGAATCATTTATTCATCAGGGATATAATAAAATAATTTATTCAGAAAAAGAACAACAAGTAGTTTACAGCGATAATAGCTGTAAACCACTTGTTTCTATTCTTAATAATAGTAAACAAAAAGAAATAAAGAAAAAGTTAAAATATAAGGATAATCTAATCACATATATATTAATTGCTATAAATGTTTTAATATATTTATTAACAGCAATTATATCTAGAAATATATATGATATAGATTCATATACTCTTTTAGTATTTGGTGCAAAGGTAAATGAATTAATAAATAATGGACAACCGTGGAGGTTAATAACATGTGCCTTTTTACATGGAGGATTAGCTCACATAGCATTTAATATGTATGCATTAAAAATAATTGGTTCAGAGGTAGAGTATGCTTATGGTAAGGTTAAATATATCGGAATATATTTAATTTCAGCTATAGGAGCTAGCTTGTTTAGCTATATATTTAATTCAGACTCTATAAGTGTAGGAGCATCTGGAGCAATATTTGGCTTATTTGGAGCCATGCTTATGTTTGGAATTGAAAATAGAGACAGAATAGGAAAAGAGTATATAATAAATTTATTTAAGGTTATAGTTATAAATATTATAATAGGTGTAACAATAAGTAATATAGATAATTCAGCTCATATAGGTGGATTAATATTTGGAATGATTTCAGCGCTCATATTAAAAAATAAGAAAATATACTAATTTTCAAAGGAGTTTTCTAATGAGATTTGTCAAAGATAAGGCTCTTATAATAAATATAATCACAATGGTAATATTAATAATTACAGCAGTATGCAATTTCATATTTTATGATGGGAGTAAGTTATTTAGAATAGGGTTAATGGCAGTAGCATTATGGCTTATGTATTTTGTTTATAAAAAAACATTTTTAAGAAAATCGAGAATAAGTTTTTATTTAATATTTTCTTTTATAGTTGGATCAATGTATTTAGGAAATGTTTTTAATTTTTATGAAATAATTCCGATGTATGATAAAATATTACATTTATTATCGGGAATTATTGTAGGAATGATAGGGTTTATATTGTTTTTACATATAACTGATGGAAAAGGAATGAGCACATGTAAAAGATATGCACCGGTGTTATTTTCTATTATATTTTCTATAGCAGGAGCGGCTGTTTGGGAAATATGGGAATTTTCAACGGATCAATTATTTGGTTTTTTATCACAAAATAATAGTTTGCATGATACTATGTGGGATATTATTTGTGGTTCTATAATGGGGATTATTTCAAGTATACCAATTTATTTATATATTAAAGGTAGAAAAATTAAATATATAGAAAAAATAATTGAAGAGATGAAGCAATAAATGAAAAGTAAAAATAATGGGTTAATTTCATTATTTTTACTTTTTTGCTTCGTTATTAAGAAAAACTTAAGGAAATTTATAAGTAATTGTTAACAAAAAATTAACTCTTTATAAAATATATATTATATAATATAGTTATGGAAAGAATATTAATAAGGGCAAAAATACTATGGGGGATGAAATGGTTGAATATTTTAGAAAAAATAGATAAAAGAGCATTGGAGTACATAAGTGAAAAGTGTAAAACAAAGACACTTGACAAAGTTATGCCTATTATAACGATGATGGGTAATTTAGGAATTATATGGTTTATAATATCAACATTATTAATTTTAAAGGTTGAGTATAGGGTTGTTGGTATTGGAGTAATTTTAGCATTAGCATTAACAACAATAATTGGAGAAGGGGTAATTAAACATATAGTGAAAAGAAAAAGACCCTTTGAAGAAAATGAAGAAGATTTATTAATTAATAAACCAATAACATATTCATTTCCATCAGGACATACAGCCTCTTCATTTGCTGCATTAGCCGTATTTATTCAAATGAATAGTAAGTTAGGATTAATAGTAAGTCCAATTGCAACTTTAATTGCATTTTCGAGAGTTTATTTAAAGGTTCACTATCCTACTGATGTTATATTTGGAATGATGCTAGGATTTACATGTGGTATAAGCGTAGTAGGGTTTATGGGTAGGATAGTATTTTAATATTTAATTTTATGATATAATGGTTAATTGACTAATTAAGTAAATTTAATTGTTAGGGGGACTTTAAATGAATATTCTTATTTTGTCTGCATCTACTGGAGGCGGACATATGAGGGCATCTAAAGCAATAGAGGGTTATATGACCCAACAAAATAAAGATATTAATGTGAAAATTGTAGATAGTTTATTATATATTAGTCCGATATTAAATAAAACAATAACATCAGGATATGTATATTTAGCAACCAAAACTCCTAAATTATATGGAAAGCTATATGATTTAACAAATAAGGAGCATAGGCTAGCAAACTTTGTTACAAGATTAAATAACATATTTGCTAATAAGCTTTTACCATTAATAGATGATTTTAGACCGGATGTAATAATTACTACACATCCATTTCCAACAGAAATGGTTTCAAGATTAAAATCAAAAGGAGAAATAAATATACCATTAATTTGTATAATGACAGATTATGCACCTCATAAGGCATGGATAAACAAGAAAGTTGATGCTTATATTGTTGCTAATGATGATATGGTAGGAAAAATGATTAATGAAGGTGTAGATGTTAATACTATTTATCCATATGGAATACCTATAGATGAGGTATTCTTTGAAGAAAAGGAAAAGCAATTAGTACTAGAAGAATTAGGATTTGATAAATCATTGCAAACTATTTTGATGATGGCAGGGAGCTTTGGTGTAACTAATGTATTTGATGTATATGAAAATATAATAGATATTGATTTAGATTTTCAAATTATTTTAGTTACAGGAAGAAATCAGAAGCTATATAACCATTTTGAAAAGGTAATAGATGATAGTCCTAAAAAGACTAAATTAATATATTTTACTGATGAAATCAATAAGTATATGCAGGCCTCTGATATAATCATTACTAAACCAGGGGGATTAACTGTTACAGAAGCTTTAGCATGTAACATACCAATGGCTGTGTTTGATGCTATACCAGGTCAAGAAGAGGAAAATGCAGAGTTCTTATTAAAGCATAATATGGCGGTAAGAATTAAGGACGGAGATAGCTGTAGAAATTCTATAGTAGAATTGTTAAAAGATGAAGGCAAATTAGAAAATATGAAAGAAGCTTGTAAGTCTTTTGATAAAAATGATTCTACTAAAAATATATTTTTGTTAATAAATGAACTTATAGCTAATAATAATTTAATAGAAAATGATAATTAGCGTATATAAATTTAATATTCCTCTGTTGACTAGACAGAGGAATATTTATTTTTATATATTTTTTTATAAAATATTTAAAAAGTTTATTTGAGTTTTATTTAGATTGTAACTTATTTGAAATTGATATTTTAATAAAAATAAGATTAGGATAGTGGAAAAGTTAAAAAAGAAGATAAATAATTATATTTATATGGGAAAGATAAGTAAAATAGTGTAATATTATAATTGGTAATAAAATTTTAAGGGGGTAAACTTATGACAGGAAAAGAATATGTTTTAAGTGTATTAGAACAAGTAGAAAAGAGAAATAGTAATGAAAAGGAATTTTTGGATGCAGTAAAAGAGGTTGCGCTTTCTTTAGTACCAGTATTTGATAAACATCCAGAATATATCAGAGAGGGTTTACTAGAAAGAATTGTAGAACCTGAAAGACAAATAATGTTTAGAGTACCTTGGGTTGACGATGCCGGAAATGTACAAGTAAATAGAGGTTATAGAATTCAATTTAATAGTGCAATAGGGCCTTATAAAGGTGGATTAAGATTCCATAAAAGCGTTAATGCAAGTATAATTAAATTTTTAGGATTTGAACAAATATTTAAGAATTCATTAACTGGTTTACCTATAGGTGGAGGAAAAGGTGGATCTGACTTTGATCCTAAAGGAAAGTCAGATAGAGAAGTAATGAGATTCTGTCAAAGCTTTATGGCTGAATTATGTAAGCATATTGGTTTAGATACCGATGTACCAGCAGGAGATATTGGTGTTGGTGGTAGAGAAATTGGTTATATGTATGGATATTATAAGAAAATAAGAAATGCAAATGATCAAGGTGTTTTAACAGGAAAAGGATTATCTTATGGTGGAAGCTTAACAAGAACTGAAGCAACTGGATATGGTTTAGTTTACTTCACAGATGAAATGATGAAGGATAATGGACTTTCTTTAGAAGGGAAAACAGTTGTAATTTCAGGATCAGGAAATGTTGCTATATATGCAACTCAAAAAGCAACAGAATTAGGGGCAAAAGTTGTTGCGTTAAGTGATTCAAATGGATATATTTATGATGAAAATGGAATTAACCTTGATGCTGTGAAAGAAATTAAGGAAGTTAAAAGAGGAAGAATAAAAGAGTACTTAGATTATGTTCCTACAGCAAAATATACTGAAGGATGCAGAGGAATCTGGACTATTAAATGTGACGTGGCTCTTCCTTGTGCAACACAAGGAGAAATAGATGCAGAATCAGCTAAAATATTAGTTGAAAATGGAACTAAAGTTGTTGCTGAAGGTGCAAATATGCCATCAACATTAGATGCTATTGAAGTATTACAAAGTAATGGAGTATTATTTGGGCCAGCAAAAGCTGCTAATGCAGGTGGAGTTGCTTGCTCGGCTTTAGAAATGTCTCAAAATAGTATGAGAATGGCTTGGACATTTGAAGAAGTAGATGCTAAGCTTAAGAGTATTATGATTAATATTTATAATAATTCTGCAGCTGCAGCTAAAGAGTATGGGCATGAAGGCAATATCTTAATGGGAGCTAATATAGCAGGATTTAAGAAAGTTGCTGATGCTATGATGGCACAAGGAATTGTATAATAATTTGAGTTTATAATATATTTTTAAAAATCAAACTTTCATTTAGTGAAAACTATAAGAAAGTTTGATTTTTTTGCGTAAATAAAAAGTATATTAAATTGAATGAGATAGGAAAAAAGTAAAGACATGTTAAAAAAATGAAAATAAAAATTTTGAAATATTTATAATAAAAGAAAAAAGATTTGATGGGAAAGTTTGATTTTAATTTTAAATTATTTACTATAAAGTTTGTACTTATAGATTTTTTGAAATATAATGCATTAGTGTAAGTAAAATACTTTGTATTTTTAAATAATAAGGATAATATATAAATAAGTTAAGCAAATGAATTAAACTAAATTAAATTTTTGTAATGGCTAATTACTATATAATAGATTATAATTAAATACCGTGAAATATAAAGGATTTAAAATTAAATAAATAAAAAATTTCTTTTAAATAAAAAAATATGATAAAATTATAGGGTTAATAAAGAACATTAGTTTGATTTTGATATTAGGAAGCTATATAATTATATCTAAATTATTACTTAAATGTGAATAGGTTATAATTTTGGAGGTTTATATGAATAATGAAGTTAATAGTAAATATGATGTAATGGATTTGACATCTTTAGAAAAACTGGAGCCTGTAAGAGTAAGACCAGGAATGTATATAGGGTCAACTGGAACAAAGGGATTACATCATTGTATATGGGAGATTTTAGATAACTCCATAGATGAAATATCTAATGGATTTGGCGATAAAGCAACTATAATTATAAATAAAGATAAAAGTGTAACTGTTATAGATAACGGTAGAGGAATACCTACAGGAATTCACCCTGTTAAAAAGAAATCAGGGGTTGAAATGGTATTTACTGAATTACATACTGGTGGTAAGTTTGATAATAAAAATTATAAAACTTCTGGTGGATTACATGGTGTAGGTGCTGCAGTTGTAAATGCATTATCTAAATGGTTAGAAGTTGAAGTTCATCAAAATGGGAAAATTTATAAGCAGCGATTTGAATATGCTTATGATAAAGAATTAAAAAAAGATATGCCAGGGACAGCTGTTATAGCATTAGAAGTTGTAGGAAAGGCTAATGATACAGGTACAAGAGTAACATTTAAACCTGATAATGAAATATTTTCAACAACAGATTTTAAATTCGATATCATTGATGAAAGATTACAAGAATTAGCATTCCAAAATAAAGGAATAAGATTAGAGCTTATTGATAATAGAAAAGATGAAGAAGTCAGAAAGGAATATTATTCAGAAAGAGGATTGCTTGATTTTATCGATTATTTAAATGAAAGTAAGACTCCGATTCATGCAACTCCTATTTTATTTGAAGGAGAAAGAGCAATAAATAATATTTCAATGTATGGTGAAGTTTGTATGCAGTTTACAGACTCTACAACTGAATATATTGCAAGTTATGTTAATAATATTCCAACGACAGAAGCTGGAACTCATGAATCAGGCTTTAAGACAGGTATGACTAGAGCGTTTAAAGAATGGGCTAAAAAGTTAGGGCTTGTTAAGGAAAAAGATAAAGATTTTGAAGGTGATGATTTAAGAGAAGGTATGACAGCAATTGTTAGAATAAAAATAACTAATGCTGTTTTTGAAGGCCAAACTAAAACTAAACTTGGAAGTTCTGAAGCTTATACTATGATGAATGATTTAGCTTATACTAAGCTTTGTGAATGGATAGAAGATAATAAAGAGGTTGCTTCAAGTCTTATAAATAATGCACTTGCAGCTGCGCAAAGAAGAGAAAAAATTAAGAAGATTAATGAAGCTGAAAAGAAAAAAATAGGTAAAGGTACTGCACCATTAGCAGGAAAAGTTGCAGTATGTACTTTAAAAGATAATACTGTTAATGAATTTATCGTAGTTGAGGGAGATTCTGCGGGAGGATCGGCAAAGCAAGCTAGAGATAGAAGATTCCAAACTATTATGCCTTCTAAAGGTAAGATAATGAATACTGAAAAGCAAAAGCTTGAAAATGTACTAGCATCTGAAGAGCTTAAAATATTTAATACAGCTATTGGAACAGGGACTTTAGATAATTATAAAGAAGAAGATTTAAAATACGATAAAATAATTATTATGAGTGATGCTGATGTAGATGGATTCCATATTAGAACTTTATGGATGACTTATATTTATAGATATATGAGACCTTTAATAGCAAATGGTCATCTTTATTTGGCACAACCTCCTTTATATAAAGTTTATAAAACTACTAAAGGAAAAGAAATATCTAAATATGCATATAGTGATGAAGAACTAGAAAAAGTTAAGAAGGAAATAGGAAAAGGTGCTTTAATACAAAGATATAAGGGATTAGGAGAAATGAATCCAGATCAGCTTTGGGATACAACTTTAAATCCAGAGACACGAACACTTTTCCAAGTTACTATTGAAGATGCTGCAAAGGCAGAGAAAATGGTATCACTTCTTATGGGAGATGTAGTTGAACCAAGAAAGAATTATATGTATAAGTATGCAGAGTTTTAAAGCAAGGAAGGAGATAAATTATGGCTAAGAAGGTACATAATATACCAAAAGATAATAATATTTTACGAATACCAATTGAAGAGGCAATGCCAGACAATTATCTTCCATATGCTGTTGAAGTAGCAAAAGATAGAGCACTTCCAGATGTAAGGGATGGGTTGAAGCCTGTTCATAGAAGAATTCTTTATGGATCATATTTATTAAAAGCTTTTCCAGATAGACCATACTATAAGTCGGCTAGAATAGTTGGGGATGTATTAGGTAAATTCCATCCTCATGGGGATTCATCTGTTTATGATGCAATGGTACTTATGGCTCAAGACTTCTCTACTAGAGAGCCATTATTTGATGGACATGGAAACTTTGGTTCTATGGATGGTGATGGAGCTGCGGCTATGCGTTATACAGAAGCAAGGCTTTCACCAATAGCTATGGAAATGCTAAAAGATATTGAAAAAGAAACAGTAGATATGGTTCCAAACTATTCAGATAGTGAAATGGAACCAAAGGTTTTACCAGCGAGATATCCTAATCTTTTAGTTAATGGTACTTTTGGAATAGCGGTTGGATTAGCTACTAATATTCCACCACATAATTTAGGTGAAGTTACTGATGGGGTTTTAGCGTATATAGATAATCCAGAAATAACTACAAAAGAGCTTATGGAGTATATAAAGGCACCAGATTTACCAACAGGTGGTGTGCTGATAGGTAAAAATTCATTATTATCTGCATATGAAACAGGAGAAGGTAAGGTTACATTAAGAGCAAAGACAGAAATTGAAAAGCTTGAAAATGGACGTTATGGAATTGTAATAACAGAATTCCCTTATAGAAGAAATAAATCAAAGATTCTTCAAACGATATCTGAAATGACTGGAGATAAAAGACACCAAAAGGCTTTAGAAGCAATTACAGATATTAGGGATGAATCAGATAGAACTGGTATTAGAGCTGTTGTTGAGTTGAAAAAGGCAGCAGATTATGATACAGCAGATAAGATATTAAAATATTTATTTAAAAAGACTGATTTACAGTGCAATGTAAGCTTTAATATGGTGGCTTTAGCAAATGGAAAGCCACAAACTATGGGATTAAAGACAATAATAACTCATTATGTTAATCATCAAAAGGATATAGTTACAAGAAGAAGTATAAAAGAGCTTGCAATGGCAGAAAAAAGATTCCATATAGTTGAAGGGTTCATTAAAGCAATTGATGTTTTAGATGAAATAATTAAGACTATTAGAGAATCAAAATCTAAAAAGGATGCAGGAATTAACCTAGTTGAAAAGTTTGGATTTACAGAAATGCAAGCAGAAGCTATTTTAGAACTTATGCTTTATAGATTAACAGGTCTTGAAATAAAAGTGTTCCAAAAGGAATATGCAGAACTTGAAAAAACTATAAAGAGGTTAAGAAAAATATTATCTGATGAAAAGACTCTTTTAAATGTTGTAAAAACTGAATTAAAAGAAATAACTGATAAATATAGAAATCCTAGAAGAACTATGATAGTTGAAGATGATAGTGAAGCTAAAATTGATTTACAAGAGCTTATTGTAGTTGAAGATGTTATGGTTACTTTATCAAAAGATGGATTTATTAAGAGAATTCCAGTTAGGACTTATCAAAGATCTAATGCAAAGGCAGAAGATATTGAATATAGAGAGGGAGATGAACTTAAATTCTTATTTAAGTCTAATACTACTGAAAATATTCTATTATTTACTGATAAGGGAAATATGTATCAAGTTAAAGGTATAAATATTCCTGAAGGTAAGTGGAAAGAAAAAGGAGAAAGAATAGATTCTATAATTAAAACTTTAAATTGTGATGATGAAAAAATAGTTGAAGCTATATCAGTAGGAGTTTTAGATTCTAATAAGAGTGTTCAGTTTATAACTAATAGAGGTATAATCAAAAAGAGTACTTTAGATAAATTCCAAACTAATTACAGTAAAATTCAAGCTATTAAATTAAAAGAAAATGAATTTGTATTAGATATAGAGATTTTAGATAATAATGAAGAAAAAGAATTCTTAAAAGTAGAAACTAAATTAGGATTAAAATTTAGCTTAGAACTTCCTAAGATAGAAGATACACCTAGAAATATTTTAGGTACACAATTATTCAATCTAATAGAAAGTGATGAAATAATTAAAGTTGAATATCTAAATGAATTTGAGTTTATGACATTTAGTGTTGGGGTAACGGCTAAAGGAAGTTTAAAAGGTTTTGCAAGAGCAAAAGCTAGTGATAGATTAAAGGTAAATACTGATTCTATAAGTACTTTATTATTATTTACTAATAAGGGGAATGTTTATAAGATACCATCATTCCTAATTTCAAATGTTGTTAAAGAAGAAATTTCATTAGAAAATATTATTGATGGATATTCTAAAAATGAAAAAATAATCGATGTGCATTCAATAAAGAATTTTGATGAAAGAAATATGGTTTATTTCTTTACTAAAAAGGGAATGATAAAGAAGACTTCGTTAAAAGAATATGATGGAAATTATTCAATATGGCAGGCCTATAAATTTAAATATGAAAATGATGAAGTAATTTCTGTATGTATTGAAGATTATTCTGAAAGTGAAGTATTAATAATAAGCAAAAAAGGTATGGCAATTAGATTCCTAAGTGATAATGTTAATCCAATGGGAAGAATAGCAGCAGGGGTTACTGGAATAAGTTTAAAAGAAGATGATGAAGTAATTTATGGTAAAATAATTGATATAACATCTAATAATAGCGATGAAATAGCTGTAGATACTAGCAGAAGTTTTGAAGTTGTTTTAATTACAAGTAGCAAAGAGAAAAAGACTATTTCAACTGAAGAAATAAGAATTCAAAATAGGGCAGGAAGAGGTACTAATGTTATGGTCATTAGCTTAGATGATGAAATAACAGAAGTGCAATTTAGTTAATAGTTTTGAGTTAGGAGTTAAAAGTTATATATGATGGATACTTGTTACAATAGTAAGAAGTTTTTAGATATTATATAACAAATAGGTATGCCTAATATAATGAATGTTAAAAAAGAAGTTCCTTAGGAGATTTCATTTATAACTCCTAACTATAAACTTATAACTATAAATTAATATAAAGGGGTGTTTTAAAATGAAAAAAGTTGCAGTTTTATTAGCAGAAGGCTTTGAAACTATTGAAGCATTAACAAGTGTAGATATTTTAAGAAGGGCAGGTGTTACTTGTACTACCTTTGGAATTAATGAAGTAGAAGTAACAACATCTCATTCAATTACAATAAGAGCTGATGAAGTTTTAAATGATGAAATTTATAATTATGATGTAGTGATATTGCCAGGTGGTATGCCAGGGGCTGTTAACTTAAGAGATAATGAAAAAGTGAATGAAATTGTAAAGAAATTTTATGATGAAGGTAAAATAGTTGCAGCAATTTGTGCAGGGCCAATTACATTTGGAAAATTAGGAATTGTGAATGGAAAAAATGCTACATGCTATCCTGGATTCGAAGATCAGTTAGTAGGATGCAACTATAAAGATGAACTTGTGGTTGTAGATGAAAACATAATTACAGGAAGAGGACCAGCAGCTGCTATACCATTTGCATTTGAAATATTAAATCATATATTACCAGAAAAGGTTGAACAAATTAAAAAAGCAATGCTTTTTAATAGTTAATAGTTTTGAGTTAATAGTTAAGAATTATGGAAATAAAGTCAGCTTAAGCTGACTTTATTTTTAACTACTAACTATTAACTATTAACTATCAACTAAAGTAACGGGGGTGTTTTTTTGGAAAAATGGATGGTTAGAAACGTAAAGTTTGATACTGTAAAATTTGCACAACAATTAGGTATTAGTGATACAGTTGCAAAGCTTATGGTTAATAGGGGAATATATAATTTAGATATAGCAAAAGAATACCTAAGCTCATCTATAGGTGAACTTCATAATCCAACAGATATGCTTGGAATGAGCGGAGCAGTTGAATTAATGAGGAATAGTATTATTAAAGGTGAAAAAATACTTATAGTTGGAGATTACGATGTAGATGGCGTAATAAGTACATATGTCCTTTATATAGCTATAAGTAAATGTGGTGGAAATGTAAGTTTTCATATTCCTGATAGGATAAAAGAAGGATATGGAATTAATGAAAGTATAATTAAAAAGGCTAGTGAGGATAATATTGATATTATAATTACTTGTGATAATGGAATTGCAGCAATAGAACAAGTAAAGTTAGCTAAAGAATTGGGAATTAAAGTAATTATTACAGATCACCATGATGTACCATTTATTGAAGAAGATAATGTAAGAAAGTATGTAGTTCCAGAAGCTGATTATGTATTAAATCCTAAACAAGAAAATTGTAATTATGAATTTGATAAAATTTGTGGTGCTGGAGTAGCATATAAATTTGTACAATGTCTTTATAAAGAATTTAATATTCCTAATGAAGAGTTATATGATTTAATTCAATATGTAGCCATAGCAACGGTTTGTGATGTTGTTGATTTAGTTTCTGAAAATAGAATATTAGTTAAAGAGGGACTTAAAAGAATTAATAATACGAGTAATATAGGACTTAGAGCTTTATTTAAAGAAACTGGATTAGAAGGAAAGGAAATAACGGTTTACTCATTAGGATTCGTTATAGGACCTAGTATAAATGCATCAGGGAGGCTTGAACAGGCTGAATGGGCATTGAAGTTATTAATTACAAAAGATAAAAATGAAGCTGAAGAATTAGCTAAAAAATTAAATGAGTTGAATAAGGATAGGCAAGAACTTACTCAGACAGGATTAGAGGAAGCCATAAAGATAATTGAAGAAAATAATATGGCCAAAGATAAGGTGCTTGTTGTTTATTTAGAAGATGTTCATGAAAGTATTGCAGGTATAATTGCAGGTAGAATTAGAGAAAAATATAACTTGCCAACAATTATATTAACAAAGGCTCATGAAGGTGCTAAAGGATCTGGTAGGTCAATTGAAGAATATAATATGTTCGAGGAATTATTAAAGTGTAAAGATTTGCTTGGAAAGTTTGGTGGTCATCCAATGGCTGCAGGAATGTCTATTCCAAGTGAAAATATAGATAAATTTAGAGAAAAGCTAAATGAGGTAACAACATTAAGTGATGAAGATATTATACCAAAGGTATCAATTGATATGCCGCTTCCGATTAATAAAATAAATTATAAGTTAATAGATGAAATAGCATTATTAGAACCATATGGAAAGGGAAATCCAAAGCCTAATTTTGCTGTTAAAGGATTAATGGTTAAAGCGGCTAGGATTTTAGGAAAGAATAATAATGTTTTAAAATTAAATCTTACTGATGGATACTTAAATATAGACGGAATTTATTTTGGTGATATTGAAGTGGCCTTAGAAATAATTAAAAATAAATTTGGCGAGTATGAATATAATAAAATGCTTAATGGGCAGACTAATATGGTAAAAATAGATATAGTATATTTTCCAGATATCAACGAATATAACGGTAGAAAAAGTGTCCAGTTATTGATACAAAATATAAGGGTATAGTAGTTATAAAATCCAAATAATAAATAAAGGTATCTATATAATAAGATACCTTTATTTATTATTAAAATATTTACAATATTAAATTCCTTTTTCGTATTGTTCAACCATACGTTTAACCATTTCTCCACCAACGCTACCGCATTGTTTTGAAGTTAAGTCACCATTGTAATCAGTAAAAGGAACTCCCATTTCAGTTGAAACTTGGTTTTTGAATTTTGCTAATTTGTCTTTAGCTTCTGGAACTAATTGTGCCATTTAAATCATCTCCTTATATCTTTATGTTAATAGCTTATCCAATAAAAAAGTTTGTATAATATTTAATTGGAGGAAAAGGTGGAAAAATACTGGGTTAGTGGTAGAATATATATTGGCGAGTGAGAAAATTAAATATAAATAAAAAAATAAGGAATTAAGACATATAATTTGGTTAAAAATTAAAATAAATGAGTTATTTTTTTATTTTATTTCTCTTAAAATATTAATTGTATAAATTTATGAGGTTTTAACAATTAAGATTCATAGTACAAATAATTAATGAGGTGTTTTAATGAGTAAGTATAAAATCATAATGACTGGTGGGGGTACTGCAGGACATGTAACTCCTAATTTAGCCTTAGTTCCAAAGTTAAAGGAAAAAGGATTTGAAATAAAATATATTGGGAGTTATGAAGGTATTGAAAAAGAAATTATTGGTGATGCAGGGATACCATATTTTGCAATTTCATCAGGTAAATTAAGAAGATATTTTGATATGAAAAACTTCACTGATCCATTTAAAGTGATGAAGGGAATAGTGCAAGCAAATAAAATATTATCTAAAGAGAAACCAGATGTTATTTTTTCAAAAGGTGGTTTTGTGGCTGTTCCAGTTGTTATAGCTGCATCAATGAAAAAGATACCAGTAGTTTCGCATGAATCAGATTTAACACCAGGTCTTGCAAATAAGTTATCAGCTCCATTTTGTGATAAACTATGTGTTACATTTAGGGAAAGCTTAAATTATATTAAAGATGGAAAAGGTGAATTAACAGGAACACCAATAAGAGAAGAAATATTAAAAGGTAGTAGAATTACTGGAAAGAAGATTTGTAATTTTAATAATGACAAAGAAGTAATTTTAGTTATTGGGGGAAGTTTAGGAGCAAAAAGTATAAATGATGAGGTAAGATATCATATTCATGAAATATTAAAGGACTTTAATATTATTCATATTTGTGGAAAGGGAAATTTAGATAAGTCATTAGAAGAATTAGATGGATATAAGCAATTTGAATATGTAAAAGAAGATTTGCCACATTTACTTCAATATGCTGATTTTGTAATATCAAGAGCAGGGGCAAATGTAATATTTGAATTACTAGCGTTAAGAAAGCCTACTTTATTAATTCCGTTATCTAAAAAAAGTAGTAGAGGGGATCAAATATTAAATGCTAATTCATTTGCTAAAGAAGGATATTCATTAGTGTTAGACGAAGATGAGATGATGGAAAAACATAATTTGCTAGAAAGATTGTTTGAATTAAGAAGTAAAAAAAGTGAGCTTATAAAAAACATGACAAATAGTGAAATGAAAAATGGTGTTGATGCAATTTTAAATGTTATTATGAAAAGTATAAATAAAAAGTAATTTGCGTGTTTAACCGTTTTCAATGAAAATATTTTTAAAATATGAAAGTAAAGAACTTGAAAAAAAAAAATACTGTTATATAATGAAAGTAATGGAAAATTTAACAAAAATAAAACAAAAGTATAAGAGGTGCTGAAAATGAAAAAAGTTTCAATAATATATTGGAGTAATGGTGGAAATGTAGAAATTTTAGCAAATGCTATAAGTGAAGGTGTTAATTCTAAAGAAGTTGAAGTTGAAACAAAACACGTTGCAGATGCTACTATTGAAGATATATTAGAAGCTGATGCTGTTGCATTAGGAAGTCCAGCAATGATAAACGATGAAATAGAAGAAATAGATATGAAGCCTTTTATTAATAGCTTAAGTGAATTAAATATTAAAAATAAACCTTTAGTATTATTCGGATCATGTGGATGGCGTGATGCTAAGTTTATTGATAAATGGGGGAATTTGATGGAAGATTATGGATTTGAGATTTTGTCAAAATTTACTGTTAAAGATTCCGTTGAAAAAGAAGATTTAAAAATTGCTAAAGAACTTGGTAAATTATTAAGTCAACAATAGTTTTAATAAATTTTTATTGTCAAATAGTGTTTAAGCCTGTGATAAATTTCACAAAGTGGAAACGAAGGATAAAAAGCAGAGGTTAGATTTTATCTATTAAGCTTAGAATGTATTAATAATTGCAAGCAACAATGATATTTAAAAGATATCATGATTTATATGCTTAAATTTTTTTGAAAATGGGAAGCGAGGTAGACGAGATGAGAAAAATGAAAACTATGGATGGTAACACTGCTGCTGCACACGTGTCATATGCGTTTACAGAAGTAACTGCTATTTATCCAATCACTCCATCATCACCAATGGCAGAACACGTTGATGAATGGGTTGCACAAGGTAGAAAAAATATTTTTGGACAACCAGTAAAAGTTATGGAAATGCAATCAGAAGGGGGAGCAGCAGGTGCTGTTCATGGATCATTACAAGCTGGAGCTTATACAACTACATATACAGCTTCACAAGGTTTATTATTAATGATTCCTAATATGTACAAAATAGCTGGAGAAAGACTTCCAGGGGTTATACATGTATCAGCTAGAGCATTAGCTACATCTTCATTAAATATTTTTGGAGATCATCAAGATGTTATGGCAGCTAGACAAACTGGTTTTGCTATGCTAGCTGAAGGTTCAGTTCAAGAGGTTATGGATTTATCAGCTGTTGCACACTTAGCTGCAATAAAGACTAGAATTCCATTTATGAACTTCTTTGATGGATTTAGAACATCTCATGAAATTCAAAAAATAGAAGTTTTAGAATATGATGAATTAGCTAAGTTAGTTGATTGGGATGCTGTTAAAGAATTTAGAGCGAGTGCTTTAAATCCGGATCATCCAGTAACTAGAGGTACAGCTCAAAATCCAGATATATATTTCCAAACAAGAGAAGCTGTAAATAGATTCTACGATGATATCCCAGAAGTAGTTGAAAGTTATATGGCTGAAATTACTAAATTAACAGGAAGAGAATATCATTGTTTTGATTATTATGGAGCACCAGATGCAGATAGAATAATTATTGCAATGGGTTCAGGAACAGACGTTGCTGAAGAAACAGTAGATTACTTAAATGCAAGAGGAGAAAAAGTTGGGGTTGTAAAGGTTAGACTTTATAGACCATTCTCAATAGAAAAATTATTAGCTGCAATTCCAGATACAGTAAAGAAAATTGCAGTATTAGATAGAACTAAAGAACCGGGATCAATTGGTGAACCTTTATACTTAGACGTAGTAAGTGCATTTGCTGGTAAAGAAAATGCTCCTTTAATAGTTGGTGGTAGATATGGATTAGGTTCTAAAGATCCAAATCCATCAGATATAGCAGCTGTTTATGAAAATCTTTCTAAGGACGAGCCTAAGAATGGATTTACAATTAGTATAGTTGATGATGTTACTAATACATCATTAGAAACAGTAGAAGATATTGATGCTACTCCAGAAGGAACTAAGGCATGTAAGTTCTGGGGATTAGGATCAGATGGTACTGTTGGTGCTAACAAGAGTGCTATAAAGATAATTGGCGATCATACAGATATGTATGCCCAAGGATATTTCTCATATGACTCTAAGAAATCAGGTGGTATCACAGTTTCTCACTTAAGATTTGGTAAGAAACCAATTAAATCACCATATTTAATAGATAAAGCTGATTTCGTAGCATGCCACAATCAATCTTACGTTTATAAATACAACGTATTAGATGGATTAAAGAATAATGGTAAGTTCTTATTAAATACAATTTGGACACCTGAAGAATTAGATGAAAAATTACCAGCTGAAATGAAGAGAACTATAGCTGAAAAAAATATAGAATTCTACACATTAAATGCTGTTAAGATAGCTCAAGAAATTGGACTAGGTGGAAGAATTAATATGATAATGCAAGCTGCATTCTTTAAGTTAGCTAACATTATTCCAGTAGATGAAGCAGTAGCGTATTTAAAACAAGCTGTTGTTACTTCATATGGTAAAAAAGGTGAAAAAGTTGTTAACATGAACAATGCTGCAATAGATTCAGGTGTTGATGCTATTGTTAAGATAGATGTTCCAGCATCATGGGCTAATGCAGTAGATGAAGAAGTAGCTGCAACAAAAGAAATTCCTTCATTTATTAAAGAAATAGTTGAACCTATGAACAGACAAGAAGGATTTGGATTACCAGTTTCTACATTTGTTAAACATGGTATGGAAGATGGTACATTTATGGCTGGTACAGCTGCATATGAAAAGAGAGGAATTGCAATTAATGTTCCTGAATGGGTTCCAGAAAATTGTATTCAATGTAATCAATGTGCTGTAGTATGTCCACATGCTGCAATAAGACCATTCTTATTAACTAGTGAAGAAGCTGAAAAAGCTCCAGCAGCAATGAAAACTACTGATGCTAAAGCATTAAGGACAGAAACACCATATAAGTTCTCAATAGGTGTTACACCTCTTGATTGTACTGGTTGTGGAAACTGTGCTGAAGTATGTCCAGCTAAGAATAAAGCTTTAGTTATGAAACCACAAGATACTCAACATGATCAAATTGAAGCTTGGGATTATGCAATAACAGAGGTATCAGCTAAGAAGAACCCAATGAATAAGAATACATTAAAGGGAAGCCAATTTGAACAACCATTACTTGAGTTCTCAGGTGCTTGTGCTGGATGTGGAGAAACTCCATATGCTAAGCTTGTAACTCAATTATTTGGTGATAGAATGATGGTAGCTAATGCTACAGGATGTTCTTCAATTTGGGGAGGATCAGCTCCTGCAACTCCATATACAGTTAATCATAATGGACATGGACCAGCTTGGGCAAATTCATTATTTGAAGATAATGCTGAATATGGATTAGGTATGTTCTTAGGAGTTCAAGCTATAAGAGATAGAGTTGCTGAAAATGTAAAAGTTGCATTAGAAAGTGATTTATCAGATGAAACTAAGGCTGTATTAAAAGATTGGTTAGATAATAAAGATGAAAGCGCTGGAACTAGAGAAAGAGCAAATGCTTTAGTTACTGCACTTGAAAATTGTGATTCTGAAATAGCTAAGACTATTTTAAATGATAAAGAATTCTTCGTTAAGAGATCTCAATGGATCTTTGGTGGAGATGGTTGGGCATATGACATCGGATACGGTGGACTTGACCATGTTCTTGCATCAGGAGATAACGTAAATGTATTAGTATTTGATACTGAAGTTTATTCAAATACAGGTGGTCAATCTTCTAAAGCTACACCAACAGCTGCAATTGCTAAATTTGCAGCTTCAGGTAAGAGAACTAAGAAGAAAGATTTAGGAATGATGGCTATGAGCTATGGTTATGTATATGTTGCTCAAGTATGTATGGGGGCAGATAAGAATCAAGTTCTTAAAGCTATAGCAGAAGCAGAAGCTTATGATGGACCATCATTAATTATAGCTTATGCTCCATGTATAAATCATGGTATTAAAGCAGGAATGACAAATTCACAAGCTGAAGCTAAGAAAGCTGTAGATTGTGGATACTGGGCATTATACAGATATAACCCAGCATTAAAAGGAACTAAGAATCCATTTACTTTAGATTCAAGAGAACCTAAGGGAGACTTCAAAGAATTCTTAATGGGTGAAGTAAGATATGCTTCATTAGCTAAAGCATTCCCAGAAGCTGCAGAAGCTCTATTCGAAAAGACTCAAGCAGATGCTATGGAAAGATTAGAAAACTACAAAAGACTTGCTAATCAAGAATAAAATTTAAATTTAAAAGGCGATACATTTATGTATTGCCTTTTTGTAATTTTAAAACAAAAATTCTAGTATTATGAATATATAAATAAATAATATGAATTATTAATAAAATTTTTATTAAAATGAAGATTTTTCTTTTATTTTACTAAAAATAAGAGTACAATTAGAAGGACTACTTAAGTTAAGCAAAATTTAAAATACAGTTTTTTACTGGTTTATTTTAATTAGAAATTGTTTAACTTATTATTAAGGAGGAATGTAAAATGGAAAAAGAATTAAATAAATGCGGTGAAGGCTGCGGATGCGGACACGACCACGATCATGATAGCCACGGATGTGGAGAAAACTGCGGGTGTGGAGAACACGAACATGAACACTTCGTTGTTGATTTAGAAGACGATAACGGAAATGTTTTATCTTGCCCAATAGTTGATGCATTTGAATTTGAAGAAAATGAATATGTATTAGCTCAAAACCCAGAAGATGAATCAGTTTACTTATTCAGATCAACTGAAGAAGGAGAACTTATAGTTCCAGAAGAAGCTGAATTTGATAAAGTAACAGAATATTACACTAATGTTTTAGCTGAAGACTAATATTTCGTAAAGATTATGCAATTTTAATTGCATAATCTTTTTTTATTATATAAATTAAATGATAATTAAATTCATTGTTTTCAATTTACAATTTAATGAGGAGATGATATATTTTTATTATGGAAAAAATTACTTGGAGTTATAAATGAATTAGTAAAGAGTCGAAAATGGTTGATTGAAAAGTTTTCCTGGGTTATTTATTGAATAAGTATAGGTTATGAAATTAATTGATTAAATTAAAAATTAGAATTTTGATTATAATGGAATAACAATGTGCTTAGTAACTTAAACTAAGTAAAAGTGGTTTTATGTTATATAATAAAATTTCACTTACAGAGAAAAGGTGAATAAAATGAAGTATGCAGATTTACATATTCATTCAAGTTATTCTGATGGTTCGAAAAGACCAGAGGAGATAATTGATTCGGCAATAAAAAATAATATAAAATGTATTTCAATAACGGATCATGATTCTATAGCATCGCAATATGTGACAAAAAATAATTATGATGATTTATTAATAATTCCAGGAATTGAACTTAGTACAGAGTATAATAATATGGAGCTTCATATACTTGGATACTTTATAGATGTTGAAAATAATGATTTAAAATCACTTGTTAATGAATTAAATATACAAAGGATTAAAAGAGTTGAAAGTATATTATATAATTTAAGAAAATATAATATAAATTTAGAGTTAAAAGATTTAGAAGTAGACAATGATTCAACTGTGGGCAGAAGTCATATAGCAAATGCCATGGTTAAGAAGGGGTATTTTGACAATTATAAAAGTGCATTTAGAAGTTTTTTAGTACAAGGAAAGCCTGGATATGTAAAAGGATTTAGATTAAATTATAGAGATTGCATAGATGTGATTAATAATTCTGGTGGAGTGCCTATTTTAGCACATCCTGGACAAATATATAGAAAACTTGAAGTTGAAAATATATTAAAAGAATTGAAATGTTTTGGGTTAAAAGGTGTTGAGGTATATCATCCTAGTCATACACAAGGAGATGTTAATAAATTTTATAACTTATCTAAAAAATATAAACTATGTGTAACTGGAGGAAGCGATTATCATGGAAGACCTGTAGGTAATGAGTGTATATCTATTGGCAGTTGTGGATTAAATGAAGAGTGTTTAGAGAAATTTATTAAATTTAATAATAAGAGATAGTGGGGGCAAACAAATGGAATTATCAAAAAAAGCACAAAGAATTGAACCATCAGTAACTTTAGAAATTACAGCGAAAGCTAAAGAGATGAAAGAAAATGGAGTAGATGTTATTAGTTTTGGAGCTGGGGAGCCAGATTTTAATACACCTAAAAATATAATTGACGCAGCTATCAAAGCAATGAATGATGGAAATACTAAGTATACTAGTGTAAATGGGATATTACCATTAAGAGAAGCAATTTGTAAAAAATTCAAAGAGGATAATGGATTATTTTATAAACCATCACAAATAGTTGTTTCAACAGGAGCAAAACAAAGCCTAGCTAATACTTTTTTAGCTATATTAAATCCTGGTGATGAAGTAATTGTACCAACTCCTTATTGGGTTAGTTATCCAGAGCTTATTAAATTAGCAGATGGAAAGCCTGTATTTGTAAAAAGTGATGAAAAATCAGATTATAAATTTACTAAGGAAAACTTAGAAAATGTAGTTAGTGATAAAACAAAGGCTATTGTATTAAACACACCTAATAATCCTACTGGAACTATATATAGTGCAGATGAATTAAAAGTGATTGCAAATTTTGCTAAAGAACATGACCTTATAATTGTATCTGATGAAATGTATGAAAAACTTATTTATGATGGAGAAAAGCATATAAGTATTGCAAGTATTTCACAAGATGCATATGAAAGAACTATTGTTATTAATGGTTTATCTAAATCATATGCAATGACAGGATGGAGAATAGGATATTGTGGTGCAAGTGAAAAGATAGCAAAATTAATGACAAGTATTCAAAGTCATGTAACTTCAAATGTTTGTTCAATAACTCAGTATGCAGCAGTTGAGGCTTTGAATGGCCCGCAAGATAAAGTAAATGAGATGATTGGCGAATTTGAAAAAAGAAGAAATTATATGGTAGATACAATTGAAGGTATCAATAATTTAAGTATAATTAAACCTAAAGGTGCCTTTTATATTATGATTAATATAGAAAAGTGTTTAGGAAAAGAAATTAATGGACAAATATTAAATGATTCTATGGATTTTTCAGCTATGCTATTAGAATGTGAAAAGGTAGCAGTTATTCCAGGTAAGGCCTTTGGATTAGATCACTATGTAAGGGTGTCTTATGCAACTTCTTTAGATGCAATCAAAGAAGGTCTTATGAGAATTAAAAAATTTGTAGATAAGCTGAATTCTTAGCTTTAGGTGGAGTTTTAACTTCAAAGGAAGATTAAAATTCATTATCTAAGAGTGGGTTAGTTGTTAGCACTGCTTTAAAAAATGGCATGAGTGTAACAATTTATAATTGTCAAAAAAGTTGAATTAGATAATTGGGGCTGTAGCAGGTTTAAATGCTCAGCCCTTCATATATGATGGAGGATAAACGTGGAAAAGTTAGCGATATTTGATATAGATTATACAATAACAAGAAAAGAAACACTAATGGAGTTTTTTAAATATCTTGTTTCTAAGGATATTAAAAACATAAAATTTTTACCAAGGGCTTTATATTCAGGGCTTATGTATAGTATAAAAGTATATGATGAAAGAAGAGTTAAGGAATGTTTCTTAAAGTTTATAGATAATATAGATGAAAAGGACTTAGCAAAACTTACAAAATCATTTTATGATGAAAGATTAAGTAGTATACTTTATAAAGATGCTGTTGATATGATAAAGAAATTAAAAAATGAAGGGTACATGGTAATTCTTATATCAGCATCGCCAGAATTTTATATTAAAGAATTTTATGCTATTAAGGAAGTAGATTTAATAATAGGTACTAAATTTGCTTTTGAAGGTGGAAAATTTGTAAGAAAAATGGATGGAAACAACTGCAAAGGAGAAGAAAAGGTTAAGAGACTAAATGAAGTTTTAAAAGAAAAAAATATTAAAGCAGACTTTAAAAACTCATATATGTTTTCAGATTCTCTTTCAGATAAGCCATTATTAGATTTAGTTGGAAATCCATATTTAATAAACTATAAGAAGCATCATGAAATTGAAATATTAAAATGGAAGTAATATAAATCTTCAAAGGAAGTGTAATTTTTATGGAAGCTATAAATAAGTTTTATTTAAATAATGAAAAAATAGAAGACGTAAATGAATTTAATGAAGATAGTGAAAAAGGTAGTATAATATATGAAGTTCTTAGAGTGATTAATGGAAAAGCTGTGTTTTTAAAAGATCATATTGAAAGAATGAAAAGATCTTTTGCACTTATAAATATGGAATTTCCATTTAACACTGAAGATGTAGAAAAAAAGGTTAATGAGGTTATTAAAAAGAATGATAATGTATTAGGAAATATTAAAATCACTTATAATACTGCTTCAAAGAATTTAAAAATATATTATATAAAGCATTCTTATCCAAGTAATGAATTATATACTGAAGGTGTAAAAACTATTCTTTATTATGGAGAAAGAGAAAATCCAAATGCAAAAATAGTAAATGACAATTTTAGAGCAAAAGTAACAGAGGAAATAAAAAAATCAAATGCTTTTGAAGCAATATTAGTTGATAGGAATGGATTAATAACAGAAGGTAGTAAATCTAATATATTTGCTATTAAAGATGGAAAACTTATTACTGCAAAAGCAGAAGCTGTTTTAAAGGGAATAACAAGAGATAAAATAATAGATATTGCTAAAGAAATAGGAATAGAATTTGAAGAAGTTGATATAAAGTCAGAAGATATTGATAAGTTAGATGCAATGTTTATTTCGGGCACTTCTCCTAAGATATTACCAATAGCATTTGTTAATAATATAAAACTTGATGTGAATAATATCACCTTGAGAAAGCTTATGAAAGCATATAATGAGCTTTTAGAAGGAAAGAGATAAGGCATTTTTATTAAAAGAGGGATGGGGCTATGGAATTAAATTTAAAAAAAGAAGTTAATACGTATTTGTTTGTTTTATTTAAGCTTATGGGTGGATTTTTTCTAGCATCATTAGGAATAGTATTTATGATAAATGCTAACTTAGGTCTATCACCATGGGATGTATTACATAAAGGGATAACCAATGTAATTCCTATTACAATGGGACAAGCAAATATTGTAGTGGGAGTAGTTGTTGTTATTGCTAGTGTATTTTTAGGGGTAAAAATAGGTATAGGAACTATATTAAATACAATTTTTATTGGAGTATTTATAGATTTAATAACGATGAGTAAATTAATACCAGTTGTACATAATTTATTTATAGGAATAATAATGCTTATAATTGGAATGCTTTTATTAGGTCTTGGAACTTGTATTTATTTAAGTTGTGAATCAGGATGTGGACCAAGAGATGGATTGATGACAGCATTAACTAAAATTACTAAAAAACCAGTTAAGGTAGTAAGGGGAAGTATTGAAATAGGAGCTTTAATTTTAGGATGGATCTTAGGAGGAAGTGTTGGATTAGGAACTATAATTACAGCATTAGGATTAGGGTATTTTGTACAAATGTGGTGTAAGGTACTTAAAATAAATATAGCAGATTTAAAACATAAAAGTATAATAGAGACTTTAAACTTTAAATAGGAGCTTCGATTATTGAAACTCCTATTTTAGCATTTATAAATATTGAAAAAATATTATATGATAAATGAAAAAATACTTCATATCACGGAGAATAGTTTTACTTTTTATAAAATATAATAAAGCTTTTCAAAAAAATAATAGTTTCAGGATATATATTAAGTGTAATCAAATTTTAGGGGGAGAGTTTATGGAGATAAGTGAACTTATTAATTTAATTGCAAATGTTGGGTTTCCAGTAGCTATTAGTGCATATTTACTAATAAGGCTAGAAAAGCAAATACTTACATTAACATTTTCAATAAATAAACTTAATACTATAATTTCAACTAAATTAGGTGTTGTAATTGATAATGAGTAAAAAATAAGGTGTATCTTTTAAGATACACCTTATTTCTTATTTAAACTATATAAAATTATGTTAATTAAGATGTTATAGCATTAGTTATTGGTGGTACAACTTGTTTCTTTCTTGAAAGAACTCCTGGAAGGAATGCACCCTTATCTTTTAATGTAACATTGAAAGCTTTTTCTACTATTTCAGGTTTATTACCAGTAACTAGTATTTCAGAACCTTCGTTTAATATGTCTGTTAATAATAACATAACCATATCTAATCCAGCTTCTTTAGCTTTTTGATCCATGTAGTTTAACATTTCTTCTTTTAAAGGCATGAATCCTTCAATATCCATTGTATTAACTTGAGCTATACCTACTTTAGTATCTTCGATAGTAAATGGCTTGAAGTCAGAGTTGAAGATTTGTTCAACTGTTTTACCTTTTAATGAAGTACCAGCTTTAAACATTTCTTTTGCAAATTCTTCAATGTTTATATCAGCAATTTCAGCAAGCTTCTTACAGATATATTGATCTTGTGGAGTACAAGTTGGACTTCTGAATAATAATGTATCAGAAATTATTGCACCACATAAAAGTCCTGCAGCTTTTCTTGAAGGTCTTATTCCACTTTCAAAGAAGCATTTAGCAACTATAGTTGATGTACTTCCAACTGGTTCATTTCTAAAGTAAATTGGATTGTTTGTTTGAATATCAGCAACTCTGTGGTGGTCGATGATTTCTAAAACTTCTGCATCTTCTAATCCATCAACAGATTGACCTCTTTCGTTGTGGTCAACTTGAATAACCTTTTTCTTGTGGTTAGAAATTAAGTGGTATCTAGAAACAGTACCAACAACTCTTCCGTTTTGATCTAAAACAGGATAGCTTCTAAATCTAGTTTCAGTCATAATTCCTTTTATATCATCAACTAAATCATCAGTTGTGAAAGAAACTATGTTTTCTTTAACCATAACATATCCAACAGGGATACTTTGAACTATAAGTCTTGAAGCAGTAAATGAATCATGTTGAGTTACTATTATAGTTACTCCATGTTCTTTAGCTAAGCTTACTATTTTTTCAGATGGAGCATATCCACCAGTTACAATCATTAATGAAATATTAAGTTTTATTAATGCTGCTTGAGCTTCTTCTCTATCACCAACTATAGCAATGTCACCTTCGTCTATATGACCAGACATTGTATCAGGTTGCATAGCTGTAACAACTATTTTACCAGGGAAGTGAGTTACTTTTTCATTAACGTAAGAAACTTTAGCAGATAAAGTATCGATAATATTATCTAATGTTGTATTACTTTTAGCTAAGATTCTGTTATCCCAGATATCCATATAACAAGATGTAAGATTAGATACTGCTAGTACTCCTAAAAGATGATCATTTTCATCTGCTACAGGTAAAGTTTTAATATTTTTATCTCTCATTATACTCCAAGCTGTTTTTAATGAGATTTCAGGAGATACAGGACTTATGTTATCAAATTGTAAGTCTTCCACCTTTAATTTAACAGTTTTTAAAAGTCTTGGAGCTTCAGCATTGAAGTAATCTAATATATATTGAGTTTCTTGATTAGGATTACCTAGTCTGCAAGCAACAGTTTCAACGTCACCAATTTTGTTTTTGAATTCAGCATATGCGTAAGCTGCACATATTGAGTCTGAGTCTGGATTCTTATGACCAGTTACATAAATTATATCTTTCATGCAATACGCCTCCTAAGTATATTTAAGTATAAAAGATTTTATCTGATGGCTAGCCGTTGTAACACTCCTACCTTTTCAGGTGGAATATAACAACGTACATACCCCTAGATAACGAACTCTAACCTTAAGATGAAGTTAAAATTCCATCTTAAGCTAAGAATTCAGTTTATTACATATTTTCGCATACTACTATTCTATATTTCCAAGGGGAATTTGTAAATAAAAATGTTATGTATAGAAAGTATAAATTTTACTTAATTATTCATAGTATTACATAAACATTAATATATATATACAAGAGTTCTTAAAGAGGAGGAAAAAGGGTGATACAGGAAAAAGAATTTACTAGGGGATTAAGTACTAGAGAAGCAGAAAAAAGAATTAAAACTTACGGGTTAAATGAACTTAAACATAATAAGAAAAAGTCACCGATTTTAATTTTTTTATCTCAATTTAATGATTTCTTAGTATGGGTATTAATAGGTGCAACTATTATATCAGGATTTATAGGGGACAAGGCCGATGCAGTAACAATACTTATTATTGTAATTGTAAATGCAATATTAGGATTTGTTCAGGAGTTTAGGACAGAAAAGTCATTAGAAGCGCTTCAAGAGTTGGCGGCGCCAACCTGTAAGGTAATTAGAGATGGGAATATTAAAGTTATTAATTCAAAAGAGTTAACAATAGGTGATTTAGTTGTATTGGAAGCCGGTGATAGGATTCCAGCAGATGGAACATTTATTGATGCAGCCAATATGGTAGTTGATGAATCATTATTAACTGGCGAATCAGTTGGTATTTCAAAGGATACAGTTAAAGGGAAAAATGCAGGATTTATGGGGACGATAGTTCTAAAAGGTAGAGGGTTAATAATAGTAGATGCTATTGGAATGAAGACAGAAATGGGGAAAATAGCTAACCTTTTAGATAATATAGAAGAAGAAAAATCACCTCTAAGAGAAAGATTAGATTCTTTAGGTAAAATTCTAGTTGTAATGTGTATTGCAGTATGCGTAATAGTTACTGTTTTAGGAATAATAAGGGGAAATGATATAACAGAAATGTTCCTTTTAGGAGTTTCATTAGCAGTTGCAGCTATACCAGAAGGATTAGCGGCAATAGTTACTGTTGCCTTAGCATTAGGTGTTAGCAGGATGTTAAAGAGAAATGCATTAGTTAGAAAATTACCAGCAGTTGAAACGTTAGGATGTACATCTGTAATTTGTTCAGATAAAACAGGAACATTGACTCAAAATAAAATGACTGTTAAGGAAATATTAGCTAATGGTAAAATATATGAATTAGATAAAGAAAAACTTAATGATTGTGAAAAATTAAAAGAGGCATTTATTTATTGTAATGATGCAAATTATAATTACGAAATAAAAGATATTGAAAAGGCTGTTATGGGAGATCCTACAGAAACAGCTTTGGTAAAGGCATTTTATAAAGACCCTAAAGAGTTAGAAAAATTTGTAACAAAAAGTAAGAGAGTTTATGAGATTTCTTTTGATTCTACAAGAAAGATGATGACCGTTATAATGAATGAGCACGGAAAAGAAACTTGTTACATGAAGGGAGCTCCAGAAAGGGTATTAGAAAGATGTAATTTTGTATTAGAAAACGGTAAAATAAAGCCATTAACAGCTCAAAAGAAAAAGCAAATATATAACTATATAGAAGCTATGTCTAATAGAGCATTAAGATGTATAGCAGCTGCATATAAGGAAGAACATATAGTTAAAAGTGAATCTGTAGAAAGTAATTTAGTGTTTTTAGGTGTTGCAGGTAGCATGGATCCACCAAGAGTAGAAGTTAAAGATGCAGTTTTAAAATGTAAGATGGCAGGAATTCAACCTATAATGATTACAGGGGATCATAAAAATACAGCTTTAGCTATAGCGAAAAGTATTAATATTTGTAATTCTGATGATCAAGCAATAACTGGAGATGAATTAGAAAAAATGTCTGATGAGGAATTGGTTAAGAGAGTAAATAAAATAAGGGTATTTGCTAGAGTATCTCCTAATCATAAGTTAAGAATTGTTAGAGCATTTAAAAAGAATAATAATATTGTTGCTATGACTGGTGATGGTGTAAATGATGCTCCAGCCATAAAGGAAGCTGATATTGGTGTTGCTATGGGTATATCAGGTACTGATGTAACTAAGGAAGCTGCAGCAATGGTATTAATAGATGATAACTTTGCTACTATTGTTGCAGCAGTTGAAGAAGGAAGAGTAATTTATGATAATATAAGAAAGTTTATAAGATATTTATTATCATGTAATTTAGGTGAAGTTTTAACAATGTTCTTGGCATCATTATTTTATTTACCAAATCCACTTACTCCAATTCAAATTTTATTTGTTAATTTAGCTACAGATGGATTACCAGCTATTGCGTTAGGAGTTGACCCTCCTGATAAAGATATAATGAGACAAAGACCTAGAGATAAAAATGAAGGTATTTTTGCTAGAGGACTTTGGGAAAAAATAATAGTAAGAGGATGTCTAATTGGTATTTGTACTTTATTATCATTTATGTCAGGAAGATATTACGGGATGGATTTAGCAACTTGTAGAACTATTACATTATGTACATTAGTTATGTCACAACTTTTACATGTATTTGAATGTAGATCAGAAAGGCATTCAATATTTGAAATAAATATATTTAGTAATATATATTTATTAGGAGCTGTATTAGTTTCTATATCAATGATATGTTGTATATTATATATTCCTTTATTGAGTAGTATTTTTAATACTGTAGCATTAAATTTAGGACAATGGTTATTGGTATTATTCTTCTCAGGAGTAATTTTCTTAATTAATAGTGTATATTTATTAATTAAGTCTAAAAAATAATAATAGCAAAAAATTTCCTGATTATATGTTTTTATAATCAGGAAATTTTTGTTCAAAAGTAGAAGCTTAAAATTAAAAGAAAAAAATATTAAAATTAAAATGTTTACAAGAAAAAAACAGTTGTGCATCATAGGAATACATGGTAAAATTTTCTTATGGTAATTCTTGCTTTAAAATGGAAATAAAGGGTGAGTACATAAATAAAAAAGTAGGGGGTGCAAAAATGAATTTTATAAGTACAAGAGGAGAGGAGGGAGCAATTTCATCCTCGGAAGCAATTATAAAGGGTATTGCGAATGATGGTGGATTATATGTTCCAAATGAATTTCCAGAGGTATATGACAGGCTAAAAAAGAAAATGGGGCTTTCTTATATTGAGCTAGCATATGAAGTTATAAAAGAATTTTTTGGAGACATAGGAGAAGAAAATTTAAAAGGGGCTATAGACAGAGCTTATAATGGTAAATTCTCAGTAAGAGAAGAAAATGATTTTTTAGAGTTGTATCATGGACCAACATCTGCCTTTAAGGATGCAGCACTTCTTTTTTTACCACAAATAATGAAGGAAGCAAAGAAATTAAATAATATTAAAGAAGAAATAGTAATATTAACTGCAACTTCAGGTGATACAGGAAAAGCAGCATTACAGGGATTTAGTAATGTTGATGGTTTTAAAGTTGTGGTTTACTATCCAGAAAATGGCGTAAGTGCAATTCAAGAAAAACAAATGGTAACTCAAGAAGGTAATAACGTTAAGGTAATCGGAATTAGGGGCAATTTTGATAACGCGCAAAGTGGAGTTAAGAAAATATTTGGGGATGTTGAATTTAGAGAAGAATTAAAAAATAGGGGCTTTTTATTATCTTCAGCTAATTCAATTAATATTGGAAGGCTAGTACCACAAATAGTGTATTACTTTTATGGTTACTTTGATTTAGTCAATAAGCAAAAAATAAAAGAGGGCGATGAAATAAATATAGTAGTTCCAACAGGGAACTTCGGAAACATATTAGCAGCTTATTATGGTAAAAAAATGGGGCTACCTATAGGTAAGTTAATATGTTCATCTAATGAAAATAATGTATTAACAGATTTCTTAAATACAGGGCTATATGATAGAAGAAGAGAGTTAATATTAACAGAATCTCCATCAATGGATATTTTAGTATCTTCAAATTTGGAAAGATTAATATTTGAAGCAAATAATAGAGATGCTAAAAAAACTAAAAAGCTTATGGATGAATTGAATGAAAAAGGAGTTTATTCAATTTCAAGTGAAAGTAAAGCATTTTTAAGTGATTTTTATGGAAATTATGCAAATACAGATGAAGTGTATGAAGCAATTAAGAATGTTTATAATAATAAAAAATACCTTATGGATACACATACTGCAGTTGGATATGTAGTTTTTAATAAGTATAGAAAAGAAACTGGGGATAATAGACAAGCATTGATAGCATCTACTGCAAGTCCTTATAAATTCCCAAGAAGTATTTGTAATGCCTTAGAATTAGATGTTAGTAACAAAGATGATTTTGAAATATTAAAGTTATTAAATGAGTATACTAATATTGAAATTCCTAAGAATCTAGTAGGATTAAATAATAAAAAAATTCTTCATAATAATGTATGTGATAAGGAAAAAATGAAAGATATTTTACTTGAATTTTTAAAGGAGAGTAAAAATGATTAGGGTAATAGTACCAGCGACATCAGCCAATTTGGGGCCAGGTTTTGATTCGCTGGGAATCTCCTTAAGCATATATAATGAATATGAATTTTCACTAAAAGATGAAAATGGATTGTTTTTTGAAGGTGTTGAAGAAGAATTCCAAAATGAAGATAACATAATTTATATGGCTATTAAAAAAGTTTTTGATAAATATAACTTTAAATTTAAAGGATTAGGGATTAAAATAATAAGACAGGATATCCCAATATCTAGGGGGTTAGGTTCTAGTTCAAGTTGTATAGTAGCAGGATTAATAGGGGCTTTTGCATTAATGGGAAAAGAGATAAATAAAGACGAAATATTAAGTTTAGCAGTTGATATTGAGGGTCATCCAGATAATGTGTGTCCAGCTATCTTTGGAGGACTAGTTTCTACAGTAATGACAGAGAGTAATAAGCCATTATATAATTGTATAGAAATTAAAGAAGGTATTAAGTTTATTGCATTAGTTCCAAGGGTTAAACTTTTAACAGAGAAAGCAAGGGCAATATTGCCTAAAGAAATTCCATTTAAAGATTGTGTTTATAATATAGGAAGGGCTGCCTTATTAATATCTGCATTTTCAAATGGGAAATATTCTTTATTAAGAGAAGCAACTAAGGACAGGATTCATGAACAATATAGAAGCAGACTTATCGAGAATTTTGATGAGATTTATAATAAGGTCATAGAGTTAGGAGCTTTTGCATGCTTTTTAAGTGGTGCAGGTCCAACTTTAATGTCAATAGTAGATAAAAATGATTTAAGTTTTGTAAATGAAATTTCAAAGTTTATTAAAGAAAATAATTTTAATTGGGATATCAAAGAATTAATGATTGATAAAAATGGGGCAAAAATTTTGAAGGGTGAATAAGCATGAACGGAGACTATTTAGTTATTGATAAAAAGGTTTTGCCAGAAGTATATGAAAAAGTGATTACAACAAAAAAAATCTTACAAGAAGGTAAGGTAAAAGAAGTAACTGAAGCTACTAAGTTAGCTGGAATAAGCAGAAGTGTTTATTATAAGTATAAGGATTATGTGTTTGAGTTTTCTCAAATGTCTAATGGGAGAAAGGCAACTTTTAATATGATAATTGGGCATCAAAAGGGAGTTCTTTCAAATATACTTAACTTTATTTCAGAGCATGATGGGAATATACTAACAATTGATCAAGGTATTCCAATTAATAATTTAGCTAATTTAAGTTTAACTATTGATATATCATCAATGAAAATTGAATTAAGTGAAATGCTAGAAGATTTAAAAAGTCTAGAATATGTAGATAGAGTAGAATTTATAGCTATGGAATAAAATATAATATAATAGCCTCTTAGGTCATTCTGAATATTAGATTGACCTAAGAGGTTTATTTTGATAGAATGTAAAATTAATATGAAACAACTTTTTCTAATGTGAAAGTTGTAACTTCAATTTATAAACTGTTAAACTTAACTTATGATGTAAATACTAAAAGAAAGGAGTGATTGTCAATGAATGTATATTTTGATAATAGTGCTACTACTATGCCTTATGATGAAGTTATAGATGAAGTAAGCAAAGGTATGAAAGAGTACTTTGGCAATCCATCATCATTACATAAAATTGGAATGAAATGTGAAAAGCGATTAAATGAAGCTAGAGAGTATTTTGCATCTACCATTAAATGCAATAAAGATGAAATTTACTTTACCTCTGGTGGAAGTGAAGGTAATAACCTTATATTAAAAGGTTTATTAAAACCAGGTCATCATCTAATAACGACTGCTTTTGAGCATCATTCAATAATTAGTACGTGTAAATATCTAGAAGAGAAAGGTGTTAAAATTACATATTTAGATGTTGATAGTGAAGGAAGAATTTCATTAGAAGATTTAGAAGAAGCTATTAATAAAGATACAGTTTTAGTATCAATTATGCATGTTAATAATGAGATAGGTGTTGTTCAAGATCTTGAAGCAATAGGAAATTTAATTAAAGAAAGAAGTTCAAGAGCTAAATTTCATGTAGATGCAGTTCAAGCTTATGGAAAATTACCTATTGATGTTAATAAAGCTAAAATTGATTTTTTAACAACAGCAGCGCATAAAATTCATGGACCAAAGGGTGCAGGATTTGTTTATATAAAAAAAGGCATTGTATTAAATTCTTTAATTTCTGGTGGTGGACAGGAAAAAGGTTATAGAGCAGGAACAGAAAACTTACCAGCAATAATAGGATTTGAAAAGGCTTCTAAAATTACTTTTGAGAATATGGATGAAAGATACGATAAAACTTTAGAGTTAAAAAAATATTTTATTGAAAGATTAGAAGAAATTAAGGATATTAGAATAAATAGCAAGATTGATGGCTATAGCCCTTATATTTTAAATGTTTCATTTTTAGGAGTTAGAGCTGAAGTGTTATTGCATTTATTAGAAGAGGAAAATATTTTTGTAGCAACCGGATCAGCATGCACGTCTAAAACTAGTGCGGCTCATGGAAGTTACGTAATAAAGGCTCTAGGGTTAACTAACAAAGAAGTGGAATCAGCTATTAGGTTTTCTTTCTCATATGAAAATACAAAAGAAGAAGTAGATTATACAATTAATGTTTTGAAAAAGTCATTAATGTTTTTAAGGAGAGTAAAAAGATGAATAATAAGTTAATTTTAGTGAAGTATGCTTCAGAAATATTTTTAAAAGGATTAAATAGAGGGAAATTTGAAAGAAAGTTAAAGGAAAATATAGAAAAAAAGCTTTCAGGATTACAATTTGAATTTGTAACAGATCAAGGTAGAGGCTTTATAAAAGCTGATGATATAGAAGCAGCAGTAGAAAGAGTAAGAAAAGTATTTGGTGTTGCAGAAGTTTGTATAGTTACTCAAGTAGAAAGAGATTTAACTGCCATTAAAGAAGAAGCATTAAAAAAAGTTAAGGAAGCTAATCCTAAAACATTTAAAATTGAAACTAATAGAGCAAATAAAAAGTTCCAATTAAACTCTATTGAAACATCAAGAGATGTTGGTGGCTATGTACTTCATCACTTTGGTGAAGGTTTAGATGTAGATGTTAAAAACCCTGAATGTTTAGTAAATATAGAAATAAGAGAAAAGGCATATGTATTTACAAGCAAAGATAAAATAAAAGGTGTTGGGGGATTACCATATGGAATGAATGGTAGCACTATGTTAATGCTATCAGGTGGGATTGATTCTCCAGTAGCTGGATATTTAATGGCTAGAAGAGGAGTAGAGTTAAATTGTGTATATTATCACAGTCATCCATATACTTCAGAGAGAGCCAAGGATAAGGTTAAGGAATTAGCTAAAATACTTTCAAATTATACAGAAAGAGTTAATTTATACATAGTTCCATTTACAGAAATCCAATTAGATATAATGGAAAAATGCAGACAAGATGAATTAACTATATTAATGAGAAGATTCATGATGAGATGTGCATGTACTTTAGCTGAAAAGTATGGAGTACAATCAATTTCAAGTGGAGAAAGTATTGGGCAAGTAGCAAGTCAAACTATGGAAGGTTTAATAGTTAGTACTGATTGCGCTGATAGACCTGTATTTAGACCATTAATTGCCATGGATAAAGGAGATATAATGGATATTGCCAAGGAAATAGGTACATATGATACTTCAATATTACCATATGAAGATTGTTGTACAATATTTGTTCCAAAACATCCTAAAACTAAGCCACAGTTAGAAGCTATGAGAAAAGCTGAATCTGTTCTTGATGTAGAAGAAATGGTTAATAAGGCAATTGAAGGAACTGAATTAGTGGTATTTTAGTTTGGCATATGTGCATATAAACCTTTAATTATAATGAAAAATATAGTCATTTATAAAATCGTGAGAAGAATACATTAATAAAATTAAAAGAACTACTGTAGGGTAGTTCTTTTAATTTTTAGTAGATATTAAAAGATTTATATATAAAAGAAAGAAAAAACTATTTAAAAGTATTATATATTTTATATAATAATAAGAGAGAATAATTTTATTTAATGTCGAAGTAGAGTTTATAAGATAATTATGTTAGGAGAAAAGTATATGGCTGTATTTATAATATTTTTAGTAATAGTACTAATTGTTATAGTTATGTATGGAAATGAAATTTTAAGAGGAAGTTTTAAAGTACAGGTAGTAAAGTTTTTACCTTTAGGAATTTTTAAAGAAGATAAAAATAAAGATAAAGATAGTAAGATAGATAATAGAGAAGAAAGTATTAAAGAAAGACATATTAATAAAGAGAAAGATAATTTACATAATAGTATATTAATAGAAAATGAGAATGATTTAAAAGAAAGTCAAATAGAAGCACAAGAAAATGAAATAAAAGTAAAAGAAATTGAGCATGATGAAATAAATGTAGAAATTAACGAAAAAGGTGAAGAGAAAACTTGCGTAGAAAGTGAAGAAAGCAACATACTTGATTTAATAGATGAAAATAATGATAATTTATTAAATCAAGAAGAGATTGTATATTGGACACCTAATGGAAAAACATATCATTCTAAGAGTACATGTAGAACTTTAGCTAGAAGTAAAATAATTAATAGTGGAACAGTAAACGAAAGTGGAAAAGATTTTAAATGTGAAAATTGTAAATAAATAGTTATAAATTAGTAACTTCCTTGAAATTATTGTGCTGTAAAGTTAAAATTAACTTAATATGCCAATAATAGGAGGGTAATAATGCTTTCAAAATTTAGTGTTAAAAAACCATTTACAGTTTTCGTTTCAGTAATATTAGTTGTATTACTAGGCGTAATATCATTTACAAAAATGACTACCGATTTATTGCCGAGTATGGACTTACCATATGTTGTTGTTATGACAACATATCCAGGGGCAAGCCCTGAAAAGGTAGAACTTGCAGTTACTAAGCCACTAGAACAATCACTTGCAACAACAAGTGGAGTTAAGAATATAAATAGTATTTCTAGTGAAAATTCAAGTATTATAATTTTAGAGTTTGAACAAAGTGTTAATATGGATAGTATCTTAATTGAAATGAATAGTTACATTGACTTAGCTCAAGCTCAGTTTGATGATGATGTTCAATCACCTATGGTAATGAAGATGAATCCAGATATGTTACCTATAATGGTTGCAAGCATAGATGTTAATGGATTAGATACAAAGGAAGTAACTAAGATTGTAAATGAAACAGTTATTCCGGCCTTTGAAAAAATTGATGGGGTAGCGTCAGTAAATTCAACAGGGTTAGTGGAAGAAAAAATAAAGATCCAATTAAATCAAGAAAAAATTGATTCAATTAATAATAAGGTGCTTGCTAGTGTTGATGAAAAGTTAGCAGAAGGAAAAGCACAATTAGATGATGCAAAGAATCAATTAGAATCAGGAAAGAATCAGTTAGAAACTCAGGGAAAAGAGCAAACAGCACAGCTTGCAGAAGCAAGTGCAGCTTTAGAAAGTGGTAAAACACAATTAATTGAAGCAATTAATAGCTTATTATTAGCTCAAAATGATTTAGAAAATCAAAAGGCTGATATAGAACAGAAAAAGAACTTGTTGGACAAGTTCTTAGAAGCACAACAAGGAGTAGGAATTGAAATATCTGAAAAGGAGCAAGAATTACTAAATGAATTAACTAGTGGGTTAGAGGCAATTAATTCAGGAATTTCAGAGATTACTACTAAAAAGGGTGAATTAGAAACACAACTTACAGGATTAGCTGATAAGGAAAAAGAACTAGAATTAGGTAAGTTAACTTTAAATCAAGAATTAAGTAAAGCTTCTGCACAACTTACAAATAGTGAAGCAGAACTAAACAAAAGCATAAAAGAATTCGAAGCTTCAAGGGATGAAGTATATAAGAATGCAGGTATAGGAGAAGCACTTTCGGCATCAACTATATCAAATATTCTAAAGGCAGAAAATTTTTCAATGCCAGCAGGATACATTCAAGAAGATGAAGAAAAATATTTGGTTAAAGTAGGAGATGAATTAACTTCATTAGAGGAGTTAGAAAATCTTTTATTATTTAATATTGATGTTGAAGGAGTAGGAGATATATATTTAAAGGATATTGCTGAAGTTTCATATACAGATAACTCGGATGAAATGTATGCTAAGATAAATGGCAATGATGGAATAATATTATCTTTTCAAAAGCAAAGCACCTACTCTACATCAGAAGTATCCAATAAAATTAATGATACAATAGAGGAATTACAAAAAAATAATCAGGATATGCATATTACAGCACTAGAAGACCAAGGAATATATATTAATATCGTTATTCATTCTGTATTAAGCAATTTAATTTTAGGTGGTATATTAGCAATAATTATATTATTACTGTTTTTAAGAAATATAAAACCAACAATAATTATTGCTTTTAGTATTCCAATAAGTTTATTATTTGCATTAGTAATGATGTATTTTAGCGGTGTAACAATGAATGTTATATCATTAGCTGGTTTAGCATTAGGTGTTGGTATGTTAGTTGATAACAGTATTGTTGTTATAGAAAACATATATAGATTAAGAAATGAAGGTATGCCAGCAATTCAAGCAGCTGTTAAGGGATCAACTCAAGTTGCAGGAGCAATTTTAGCATCAACATTAACTACCATTTGTGTATTTTTACCTATAGTATTTACTGAAGGTATATCTAGGCAGTTATTTACTGATATGGGATTAACTATAGCATATTCGTTAATAGCCAGCTTAATTGTAGCATTAACATTAGTACCTACTATGTCATCTACGATGCTTAAAACAACAGTGGAAAAAGAGCACAAATTTTTTAATAAATTTATAAAAATATATAGTAAAGCACTTAAATTTGCATTAAGATATAAGCCAATATTTCTAATTTTGGTTGTTGTATTACTTGTTAGTAGTACAGTAATTTCAATATCACGAGGAAGTTCTCTTATGCCTGAAATGGATAGTACTCAAATTTCTGTTAGTATGACTATGGATAATGATACAAAAACTACTGATTTAAGAGAGATGAGTAATACAATTATTGATAGGATTTCTGAAATTGATGATGTTGATACTATAGGGGCAATGCAAAATTCAAGTTCTATGAGCTTAATGGGTGGAGGAGATAGTAAATCAATTTCACTTTATGTAATTTTAAAAGATGATAAAAAACTATCAAGCAAAGAGGTTGGGAAATTAATTGAAGATAAAACAAAAGATTTAAATTGTGAAATTAATGTAACTACTTCAACTATGGATATGTCTGCTTTGGGGGGATCTGGAATAAGTCTTTCTGTTGAAGGTGATGATTTAGATAAGATTAAAGAAATAGCTAATGATATAGCAGATATAATTAGTAAAGTAGATGGTACAATTGAAGTATCTAATGGACAAGAAGATACCTCTTTAGAAACAAGGATAACTGTTGATAAAAATAAAGCTATGGAATATGGATTAACGGTAGCACAAGTTTATCAGGCTGTAGCGCAAGAGATATCATTAGAAACAACTTCAACTTCATTAAGTATAAATTCTAGTGATTATCCAGTAATAATAGCAAAAGATAGTAATAATACTTTGAAAAGAGATAATATTAAGGATCTTGAAATTAAAGGAACTAAGAATGGCAATGAAGAAAAAATTGCATTAAGTGAAATTGCAACAATTAGTGAAGAAAATGGATTATCTTCAATTAATCATATTAATCAAACTAGAGCTATTACTGTAAGTGCAGCTATTGATGCAGAACATAATGTAGGAAATGTGAGTAAAGCTGTAGAAAAAGAAATAGATAAATATGAATTGCCTGAAGGGTATACTATTGAAATTGGTGGAGAAAGTGATTCAATGAAACAAGCTTTTGGGGATTTAATACTTATGATTGCAATGGCCATAGTATTTATATATTTAATTATGGTAGCACAATTTCAGTCTTTACTATCACCATTTATAGTACTATTTACTATTCCACTTGCATTTACAGGAGGATTTTTAGCATTAATTATTACAGGATTTGAATTAAATATGATTTCAATATTAGGTTTTTTAATGCTTGCAGGAATAGTTGTTAATAATGGTATTGTTTTTGTAGATTATGTAAATCAGTTGAGATTAGGTGGGATGAAAAAGAAGGAGGCATTAATTGAAGCTGGAAAAGCAAGAATTAGACCAATATTAATGACTGCATTAACAACTATTTTAGGATTATCTACCTTAGCTATGGGAATTGGAATGGGAGCAGATATGATTCAGCCAATGGCTATAGTTACAATTGGTGGGTTAACTTATGCTACTGTTTTAACTTTATTTATAGTTCCAATTATGTATGATATTTTACACAGAAGAGAGTTGAAACCAATAATAATTGAGGAATCAATTTAGTTTTATCAGTGTAAAGGCTAAAAAGAAATATTATAAGAAATAAAAAAAAGAGTCGTATATTCGACTCTTTTTTGATTATCTAGTTCTCATTTTAGTAGCTTGTTGTCTTGCTTTTTTTATTTGACTATGGTCAAATGGATGAAGGTCTTTTCTAGTAGTTAAGTTAGCGATGTTTGAAGCTATAACAACTTCAGAATTTGCTTTACCTTTTTCACCCTTAATACCCATAACAATTATTTTGTGACCTTGGTTTATGTCAATAAATTCTGGCTTTTTAAACCATCTATTTCTTTTATATTCACATTTAGCTATTTGCTTACCAGCATCAGATTTAACAACTAGCCAAACATGTAATCTATTAAAAATACCAAGAAAGCTCTTAGTTTCAGTTTTAACTGATAAAACTGTACCAGATACACTTGTCATTCTATCTCCATATTTATTCATATATGCATCAGAGTAGTATTTTGTCATTTTATCTTTGAAACCCATTGCAAAAACTCCTTTTATTATAAATTATACTATGTTAACAATAATTATATTGTCATTATAGCATAAAAATTATAGATATAAAACAAAAAATAGAATTAATAATTCAAAGAAAGATAATATAAAATAAAATTTAAAACACATGAATATGATATTAAAATAAGAGGTAAACTCTTGTATAATATAAGGTAAGCATATGTAATAATTATGCAAAAATATAAAAATATTACTTTAGACAAGGGGAGGTGTCTTATGAATAAAATTACAATAGAAGAGATTAATAAAGAAGAAATTATCTCAAAAGTAAAAGATGTTAGAGAAAAGCAGGGAAGATTAGTAGCTATAAATGGATACGTAGATAAAGATAAAAATAATATTGTAGTGTATACGCTTGAATATGATAATTTTAGGAAACATTATCACATTAAAGGTGAGACTATATTACCAACTGTGACTAATATATATAAAGGTGCACAGTGGTTTGAAGAAGAGATTCAAGAAATGATGCCATTAAAATTTGAAGGATTAATATTTAGTGGAAGATTGTTCTTGCCTGAAGAATTTAAAGAAGGTGAGGGGCAAATATTAATAATGCCATTAAATGAATTAAAAAAATTAAAAGATAAATAAGAGGGGGAAGAAGGGATGAGTTATATTTTGCCATTAGGTCCTTATCATCCAGCTTTAGAAGAGCCAGTTCATGTTAAGCTTCTTACTGAAGGAGAACTTATAAAGGATTCTGAGGTATTCATAGGTTATAACCATAGAGGAATAGAAAAATTAACGGAAACAAGAAATTTTATTCAAACAATTACGCTAGTTGAAAGAGTATGTGGAATTTGCTCTCATTCACATGCAATGACTTATTGTTTAGCTATAGAAGATATTGCAGGTATGGAAGTGCCTAAGAGAGGTCAATATATTCGTGTTATTATGAGTGAACTTGAAAGGTTACATTCACATTATTTATGGTTGGGATTAGCTGCACATATAATTGCATTTGATTCATTATTTATGATGTGTTTTGCGTCAAGAGAAAAAATTATGGATATGCTAGAGGTTATAAGTGGTAATAGAGTCAACTATGCTATGAATATTATTGGTGGATCTCGTAGAGACATAGATGGAGATCAAAAACAAACATTAATAAAGATTATAGCTGAATTAAGAAAAGAATATAAGAATATCTATAATGTATATGCGAAAGATTCAAGTATAGCTGCTAGAACTAAAGGCGTTGGAGTTTTATCAAAAGATGATGCTTTAAATTATGGGGCATGTGGCCCACATGGAAGAGCATCTGGAGTTAATTTTGATGTAAGAAAAACTATGCCATATAACTCTTATGAAGATTTTGAATTTAATGTAGCATTAGCAAATGGTGGAGATGTATTTTCGAGGGCTGTAGTAAGGTTAATTGAAATTGAAGAAAGTTTAAAAATTATTGAACAAGCTTTAAATAAAATGCCTGAAGGCCCTATTAATTTAGGAAACAAAATACCTAAGGTGCCAGCAGGTGAATATATGAGTGTTACTGAAGCCCCAAGGGGTGAGGTAACTTATTATGTAGTAACAAACGGTGGGCAAACAAATGGAAGAGTTAATATTCATGTACCAACATTTAAAAATTCAATGACAGTACCGGTTATGTTAAAAAATAATACGATTGCAGATGCAGGGTTAATAGTTGCAAGTATAGATCCATGTTTCTCATGTTTAGATAGATAGGAGAAAAAATATGCATGAATTAGCTGTAACTAAGGGGTTACTTAAGATATGCCTGGAAGAAGGAGAAAAACATAAAATTGAAAAGATTAATAAAATAAATATTAAGGTTGGAGAGCTAACAGACTTAGTTCCAGATTGTATATCATACTACTTTAATATTGTAGCAAGAGGAACAATAGCTGAAAATACAGAAATTAATGTTGAAAAAATACCAGTAGAAATTGAATGTAATGAATGTGGGTATAAAGGCATTATAGGTAAGAATGACTATAAATGTCCTAAGTGCAAGGGTTTGCAATATGAAATTACAAAGGGAAGAGAGTTTTATTTGGATACAATGGAGGTTGATTAATATGGAAATAAAAGTTGTAAGACAAATTTTAGAATGGAATGAAGATTGTCACAAGGAAGTTCAAAAAACACTTAATGATAACAATGTAAAAATGATTAATATTATGGGGTCTCCAGGAGCAGGAAAAACAACATTTATATTAAACTTGATTAATGAACTTAAAAAGAAAGATGTAAGAGTTGCCGTTATTGAAGGGGATATTGAAGGAACTATAGATGCAAAAAGAATTCAAGATGAAGGAATCCCTGTTGTTCAATTAAACACCCAAGGGGCTTGTCATATTGAAGCTATGTCAATAAAGAATATTATTAATAAATTTGATTTAAATGAATTAGATTTAATAATAGTTGAAAATATAGGGAATTTGGTATGTCCAGCAGAATTTGAGATTGGGGAGGTATTAAAGGTTGCATTATTAAGTATTCCAGAAGGTGATGATAAAGTTGTAAAGTATCCATTAATGTTTTCAAAAGCAGATGCCTTAGTACTTACAAAATATGATATGATAAAATATTTTAACTTTAATGAAGATGAAGTTAGGAATCAGACATTATTAAGAAATCCTAATTCACAGATATTTAAAATAAACTCATTAGAGAAAGGTGAAGCAAAAGCTTTCGTAGAGTGGTTAGTTAGAAAAATATAATATAGAAGGTGATAATTTATGAAAAGATGGACAGCATTTTTAGGAACCTTTATTTTATCATATTTGTTTTGGATTTTATTTTTAATGCAGGATTTTAATATTTTAAAATTAGGAGCACAAGAGATTATTGTAGGAGCTATTGTTGCCGCAATAGTTAGTCTATTTTCAAGTCAATATTTTGCAAGAGAAGATGGAATGTGGTTGTTTAAAAAGTTTAGAATAATAAATTTAATAGCATTTATTCCGGTATACTTATGGGAATTGATTAAAGCAAATTTTAGTGTTGCAATTAAATCATTATCCCCTAAGATAGATATAAACCCGGGTATTGTAAAAATAACTACAGATTTAAATTCAGATTATGGTTTAGCTATGTTGTCTAATTGCATAACATTAACCCCTGGAACTATAACAATGGATATTTATGAAGATGAAGATAATAAAAATGCAATGTATATTCATTGGATAGATGCGACTACAGAAGATACTAAAGAAGCATCAGAAATAATAAAAGGCAAATTCGAATATTTTGTAAGGAGGCTTTTTAAATAATGAATATTAATTCTATATTTTATATAGTAGCAATATTATTAGCTATCCTAGCATTAGTTTTAGTATATAGAGTTTTTAAAGGACCTAATGTAATAGATAGAGTTTTAGCGGCTGATTCTATAGATATAATTTTAGGTATTGTAATGATTTTATTTGGTGCAATTGAAGAAAGAGCTATGTATTTAGATCTTGGACTTATTATAACTCTTTTAGGTTTTATTGGAACAGTTTTAATTTCTAAGTATATAGAGGGGGAATTATAATGTCTATACTAGAAGTAATAATTTGTATATTACTAGTAATAGGAATCTTCTTTACACTAGCCGGCGTTGTTGGAGTAATTAGGATGCCTGATACTTTTTGTAGACTTCAAAGTGCAACTAATATAGCAACTATGGGAGCAATGCCAATAGCTTTAGCATGTAGTATATATGGTTTTAGTGAATCAAATACATCATTAGGAATTAAGTCATTGATAATAGTTGTATTTTTATTAATAAGCAATCCAGTAGGAGCCCATGCCATGGCAAGAGCTGCATATAAAAATAAAGCAGAGTTAAGTGATAAAACGAAGTTTGATCATTATAGGAGGGATATAAATGGGTAGTTTTGAAATACTTAATTTTTTAGTTATATGTGGATTAGTTATTGCTGCTCTTTGTGTATTTTTTTTAGACGATATACTTCAATGTATTATTGCAATGGCTGTTCTTGGTACATTTTTAGCACTAGAATTTTTAATACTTAAAGCACCAGATGTAGCACTTGCAGAAGCAGCAGTTGGAGCAATATTGACGCCAGTAATCTTTATAATAACTTTAAATAAGGTTAAGACTAAGGAGGGAGAAAAATGCAAAAAAGAATAGCATATATAATTTTAATTTTATTACTTGCAATTTTTTCTTTTGTTGGATTTAAGATGGGGGCAAAGTCAGAAGTGTTTGGAGATGCATCACAAATAATTATTAATGAAACTATGAGTAAAACTGGGGCTATAAATTCAGTAACAGCAACAGTATTTGATTTTAGAGGATATGATACATTAGGAGAAGCAATAGTATTGTTCACTGCAATTTGTGGTGTTGCAGCAGTGTTAAGAGAAGAGAAGAAAGCAAAGGAGGAGAACTAATATGAAAAAGAGGAGAGACTCAATATTAATTTCTTGTACAAATTTAGTTTTACCTATTTTGCTTACTTTAGGGCTTTATATCATAATACATGGACATTTATCACCAGGTGGAGGATTTCAAGGTGGAGTACTAATTGCTGGAGCTGTTGCATTGATTTATATTGGATATGGATTTAAAAAGGTTAAGAATGGAATAGCTTCTAATACATTTAAAATTGCAGAAGATTTAGGAGCACTTGGCTTTATAATATTAGCATTTATAGGATTAATAGGTTCAGGAGTGTTTTTTGGAAATATACTTGAGAAGGGAACTCCAGGAGAATTATTTTCGTCAGGAAGTATATTTTTAATGAATTTTGCAGTAGGATTTAAAGTTTTTGCAGGAATTTCTTTTTTGATAATCATTATGTTGAGCAATTTAAATAAGAAGGGGGAGGAGTAGATGACAATTAATTATATTGGAGCTTTTCTATTAATAGTTATTGGTTTAGCCATAATTGTATTGAAGAAAAATCTAATAAAGATAGTAATTGGGATGGGTATTTTAGATTCAGGAATAAACCTATTATTAATTTCGATTGGATACAGAGTTAATGGAACAGCACCTATATTTAGTGATAATAGTACTTATTTTGTAGATCCTATTCCTCAAGCACTAACTCTTACATCCATAGTAATAGGAGCTTGTGTTACTGCACTTGCTTTATCAATAGTTATTAAAATTAATAAGCATTATAACAGTATAGAAAGTGATGATATAAGGAGGATTAGAGGGTGAGTACTAAATTTATTAATAGTCTTCCAATAATTGCGATAATGACGCCGTTTATATTAGCTTTTGTACTTGGGCTTTTTAAAGAAAAATATATAAAAGTGAAAAAGGCATTAGCAGTTATAGCAACTACAGTATCGTTTATATGTGTATTATTATTAATTAAGCCAGTGTTAGTTGAGGGTGGAGTAATAGTAACTTGGATGGGAAATTGGCTTCCTATAGAAGGAAAAGCTTATGGGATTTGTCTTGAAATAGATTCATTAGGTGTATTTTTATCATTAATTATTACAGGGGCATCGTTATTATCAGCAATTTATTCATTAAAATACATGAGCCATGATAATGGGTTAGAAAAATATTATGTATTATTTTTATTATTAACTTCAAGTATGATTGGTTTTGTATTTACTGGTGATTTATTCAATATGTATGTAATGCTAGAAATAATGACTTTTGCAGCTATTGCTTTAACTGCATTTAGAAATTATAAGGACAAGTCAGTTGAAGCTGCATTTAAATATATAGTAACAGGATCATTAGGATCATCTTTAATTTTACTAGGAACTTGTTTGATATACAGTGAAACTAAAACATTAAACTTGGCTGAAATAGCTGTAAGTTTAAATATATCACAAGGTATGAGTTCTACTATGATAGTTGCATTTGCGCTTATGATGGTTGGATATGCAGTTAAGGCATTTATGGTTCCATGTCATACTTGGCCAACAGATGCTCATATGGCAGCACCTTCATCAATATCAATGATACTATCTGGTGTAATGAGTAAAACAGGAGTATATGCAATTATAAGATTAGTATTTATGATTTTTGGACTAGTATCTAACAAGCCAGTAGGATATTTAATTTTAATATGGGGATTAGTAACAATGGTAATAGGAGTTTCTATGGCATTATTACAACATGATTTCAAAAGACTTTTAGCATTTCATTCAGTTTCGCAAATTGGATATATAATTACAGCATTAGGAATTGCAATTATAGAAAGTGAAGAGATAAGCATAATGGCTTTAACCGGTGGAACTTATCATATGATAAATCATGCCATATTTAAAGGGTTATTATTTTTAGTTGCAGGTGCAGTTTTGTATACAACTGGAACTACGGATTTAGATTCAGTTTCAGGTTTAGGAAAGAAAATGCCATTTACTATGGCGATGTTTTTATTTGGAGCAGCAGCAATTAGTGGTATCCCACCTTTTAATGGATTTGCATCTAAATGGATGATTTATGAATCAGGTTTTAATGGAAATTTGGGTATTGCTTCAATAATAGCTGTTGTAGTATCAGCACTTACTTTAGCATCGTTTATAAAAGTAGGACATTCTGTGTTTTTTGGTCCTATTAAAAAGGAGGATGATAATGTAGAGGATGTTCCATTATCTATGAAGATACCAATGGGTATTTTAGCAGCGTTAACAGTTGTTTTAGGAATAATGCCAAGATTAGTAGTAGATAATTTATTAATACCAGTTGTAAGAGCAATTTATAATTTGCCTATATATATTGGAAGTGCATTAGGAAATGTATATGGTGTATTGGATATAAACTTTGATGTTAGTAAAATTGAATTTTCAACTAATGGGGTTTATAGTCCAACAAATTTTTTGATTTTATTCATAATATTGCTTTTAGGTGTTTTATTGTTTGTAATATTTAAAGGAGAAAAGACTGGTGAGGAAATACATGAAAATCTTGATAAGGAATTTGATATGAGTATATTTACAAGATATCAAAATAAGGCTTCAAATGGTGTGAATTATTCAAATGTAGATATAGAGCCAAGTTGTAAATATGATATTTTTGTTGGTGGAGAAGAGGGTGAGAAGGTTAAGGTTGGAGCTAATGACTTGTTCTGGGGAATGAAATATCAATTAAAGGGATATTTAAACAGTATTCAGAGGGCACATAGCGGAAGTGTTAATGATTATGCTTTATGGATTGTAAGCACATTAGTCATAGTATTAATAATTTTATTTATATTTGTATAGGAGGTGGGAATATGGAGTATATTTTAAAATTAATTAATTTATTAATATTCCCAGGCTTTATTTTTACAATGATTATGGGATTATTTTTATCAGGTGTGGATAGAAAAATAGTTGCAAGAATGCAAAGAAGAAGGGGGCCTAAGATTTCTCAACCTTTTTATGACTTTGTAAAATTAATAGGAAAGGATACTATAGTACCTAGAAATGCTAATACTAAATTATTTATAATGGCACCAATAATAGCATTAGTTAGTATTTGTATAGTACCAGTTTTATTTCCTATATATAATGTAACATTTTTTGGAGGAGTGGCAGATATTGTTGTAATTATCTATTTATTAACGATTCCTTCAGTAGCGATAATAATTGGTGGAATTGCATCAGGGTCACCATTTGCATCTATAGGTGTTTCAAGAGAAGTTGTTTCTATGATTGCATATGAATTACCGCTTATAACATCAATATTAGCTGTTTGTAAAAAAGCAGGAATGGTTTTAGGAATGGAAACTACGTATTCTTTATCTGCAATATCAATGGCCCAAAAAATTAATGGAAGTTTTATGTTTTCTATAGCATTATTGCCGGCTGCTATTGCCTTTTTGATGATTTTACCAGCTAAAATTGGAGTTGCACCATTTGATGTGGCAGAGGCAGAAACTGAACTTTGTGAAGGACCATTAGCAGAATATAGTGGATTGCAGCTTGGTTTATTTAAGTTAACACATAATATAAAATTATATGTTATGACTGCTTTATTTGTAGTTTTGTTTTTAGGTAATGCGGGAGTTGAAAATGAAAATTTAGTAATTAATATAATAGTTAATACATGGATATTAATTGTATTAGTAGTTGTGATTACAGTATTATTTTTATCTGTAGTAAGAGGTCTTATGGGTAGATATAAATCTAATCAAATGTTTAAATTTTATTGGACAGTACCAACTATATTAGCACTATTAAGCTATGTATTAGTAAGCTTTAATTTGTAAGGGGGTATTTGATAATGGCATTAGTAGAAAAAAGTAGGGAAAAATCTCCTTGGATATATCATTTAAATACTGGCTCTTGTAATGGGTGTGATATTGAATTACTAGCATTACTTGGACCAAGATATGATATAGAAAGATTTGGCGTTAAAGTTGCAGGTTCTCCTAGGCATGCAGATATAGTGGTTGTAACAGGACCAATTACAGTACAGTCTAGAGATAGAATGATTAAGGTTTTATCACAAGTTCCAGAACCGAAAGTTGTTGTATCTATAGGTTCATGCCCAGCCTCAGGAAATGTGTTTAAGGGTAGTTATGCTATTGATGGACCATTAGATAAATGGACTAGCGTAGATGTAACAGTTGCAGGATGTTCTCCAAAACCAGAAGCAATAGCAAAAGGAATATTAAAAGCTGTAGAAATATTAAATAAGAAGAGGGAGGTAGAGACGCATGTTTAAACTTCCTTATTTATTAGAAGGTATAAGTAATATTTTTAAGCCTGTATTAACAAATGAAGAAGATTTTGATAATACAAAGGGAGCAGAAAATTATAGAGGAAAGCTTTATTTTGATTCTAATGCATGTATAGGATGTGGAATTTGTATTAGGGTTTGTGCTGGAGAAGCTATTACTAAGGAAATGAAGCCTGTAGAGGGTGGACAGGAAATAAAAATGACATTTGATTTAGCATCATGTACATTTTGTGGGTTATGTACAGATTTTTGTCCTAAGCATGCAATAAAAACAACTGAAGAGGTAATGATGGTAGAGAATGATAAGGAGAAATTAAAGGTTGAAGGAAGCTTTATTAAGAAGTTACCACCAAAGAAGCCAATTATAAAACCAAAGCAAGAGGATAAATCAAAAGATGTAATAGATAAAAAGGAAAAAATGTAAAATAAAAAGGCGCTTATTTGCGCCTTTTTGTATAAGTGAGATTTAAAATTTTAATTCGGGTAGTTGAAATTACACTTTAGTGTACTCAATCACTGAAAGGAGTCGAGTTTCCTAAGTGAGAGTCCAAATTTTAATTTGGTTTACTCGAAGTTGCTTGAAACTCCAAATTTTAATTTGGCTAGTTGAAAGTACACTTTAGTGTACTCAGCGACTGAAGGGAGTCGAGTTTCCTAAGTGAGAGTCCAAATTTTAATTTGGTTTACTCGAACTTACTCAGCGACTGAAAGGAGTCGAGTTTCCTATTAAGAATAATAGCTTTCTATTTTTGATTTTCTATTTAATAGTTTATATCCTGAAATACTAGGATTAACCTTAGTAAAGCGAGCTGACTGCCAAAGGCCAAAACACTTATCAAATTTATAAAGTTCGTTATCTATTTCAACAATTGCTGAGTTATTTATATCAAAGCCTTTAAAGGAAACTTTTTTCCCTTTTTCTTTTAAATATTTAAGTGCTTTCCCGAGTAGTTCATCAGGATCAGGAATATTTCTTTCCTCTAAAAAAATTTGAAATGAATCTTTAGTATTACTACAATTACTTCCCATACAATAACCTCCTAAAATTTCCCGCGTGTATAAATATTATATGCATTATGTAAAATATTTACAATAAAAAAATAACTATTTATCAAAAAATCATTGGAATCAATTCCAAAATGACAATTTGATTGTAAATAACAGTAAATAATTGAAGATTTATTTAAATAATATTGAAGAATTTATATATAGAGATAAGTTTCGAAATTAAGTAGTAAATATTAGAGGTTAGTCTTGAGAATAATGTTAACAGAGAGTATTAAATTGGAATAATATATACAATGTAAGTATTAAAAGAGATGACTTTATGAAAAAATCTAACAGTAAAAAAGAAGCTAAAATTAATAAGAAAAATAGTTGCTATAAAAAAAATAATGAGAACAGTAATAATAATAGTAGTAGTACTACTGAAGAAGAAAAAGCAGAGTTACTTAATCAAATTGGAATTTTAGATTTATCTTTATTTGGAGTATATTTAATAATATATGCATCAATTTTAAATATAAAATATCTAGAGTGGCAAAAAGTTCAAATATTAGATCAATTAAATGAGAGTAATTATTCGGATTTAATTGGGGATTTATCAGAAGTGCCTAAAAATGCGAATATTATATATTTATTTGTAACATCTATTTTTACAGGAGTAATATTTAATAATTATAGAACTGCTTCATCGCAAACTGGAGATGAGAGAAATGAAAAAGAAATTGAAAATGCTTATAAAAGTGTAATAGCTATTTTGTTAATTTTGTTAGGTACTACAATTAATTTCGAGGTATTGCATTCTTAAAGGTCTTAATATAAGTGTATATATTAGGACTGTTTTTTTTGATAAAAAGTAATAAAAGATATTTACTATATCGGTCTTTATGGTATAAAATATATATAATTGGATTTATTGGTAAAAAAATAACTATTAATACATATATATAAATTTTAAACATATATAACTATATTAATAATGTTTAGATAGGCATTTATAGTATATTAAGGGGGAAATGGTTATGAAAATAATTGTTGGGGCTGGAAAAACAAAATATAATGGATGGGTCTCTACTCAAGAAAATGAATTAAATTTGTTAAATTTAGAACAATGGGAAAGGTTGAAGGAAAATGAAGAAATTGAAGCAATATTAGCAGAACATGTTTGGGAACATTTATCTTTAGAAGATGGAATAAAAGCAGCAGAAAATTGCTATAAATTTTTAAAACCAGGTGGCTATGTTAGATGTGCTGTTCCAGATAAGAATTTTAAAAATGCTTTATATCAAAGCATGATTAAAGTAGGAGGACCAGGGCATGAAGCTCATCCAGCAGCAGAGCATAAAATGGTATATGATTATAAGACTTTAGTAAAAGTTTTTGAAGAAGCAGGATTTGAGGTAACTCTTTTAGAATATTGTGATGAACAAGGGGATTTTCATTATAAGGAGTGGGATGAATCTAAAGGAAAGATATGTAGAAGTTATAGATTTGATAACAGAAATTCTAGAGGAAAATTAGGAATGGTATCAATTATTATTGATGCTGTAAAACCATTTAATAAATAAGAAGCTTGAAAATAATAAGTATTATTACTATAATTAGTTTAAATGAATAATTCAAAAGAGGTGTAAGCATGAGTTCATTTAAGTCAATTAGTAGTAAAGAGGCTAATAAATTAATTGAAAATTGTAGTGAATTAGTAATTATAGATGTAAGAAGATTTAGTGAATATAAGTCAGGAAGGATTCCTAATGCAATAAATATACCAGTTGAAGAATTAGAATGGGAGATTGAAGATTTGAAAGAAAATATAGATAAACCTATTTTAGTTTATTGCAAGGCAGGGCATAAGAGTGCTTTAGCATGTCAAATTTTAGAAGAAGAAGGATTTAATAACCTTTATAATTTAGGACAAGGTATTTTAGGATATGATGGTAAAATAGTTTAAAAATAATGTATTTAAAAATAATGTATTTAAAATAGTAAATAATTAATATTTACTGTTTTAAATACATTTTTTGATTTTGCATATTAAAATAATATGTTAAATATTATATAATATATTAAGATAACGTTTAAATTAATAGGATATAAGGAGTGATGAGAATGTTATATACACTAGAAAATGAAAATATTAAAATTGTTGCAAGCACTCATGGGGCAGAGCTTAATAGTATTACATCTAAAAAGGATGGTACAGAATATTTATGGAATGGGAATAAAAATTATTGGGGATATCATGCGCCAGTTTTATTTCCTATAGTTGGAAAGGTGAAAGATGGTATATATAGAGTTGATGGTAAAGAATATAACTTACCACAACATGGATTGGCTAGAGTTCGTAAATTTGAATTAGTAGAAAAAACAGATAATAAATTAGTATTTGAATTACCTTATTCAGAGGATACATTAAAAATATATCCTTATAAATTTTCTTTGAAGATTACTTATTCATTAGTTCAAGATGGTGTTACAACGGCTTATACAGTTGAAAATAAAGATGATAAGACTATTTATTTTTCAATAGGAGCTCATCCGGCATTTATGTGTCCAATAAAAGGTGGGGAAATAATAAATGATTATTATTTTGAATTTAATGAAAAGGAAACAACTGATATAATGATTATCAACAAGGATGGATACATTAAAAAAGAAAGAAAAGAATATTTAAATAATGATAATATTATTAATTTAAGTTTTGATGTATTTAAAGACGATGCATTAGTTTTTGATAATTTAAAATCTAATAAAATTAGCTTAAAATCAGTTAATCATGACAAGTGCGTAACTATGGATTTCACAGGTTTTCCTTATATGGGATTATGGACAAAAGTAACAGGAGCTCCGTTTGTATGCATTGAACCATGGTATGGACATGCCGATTTTGAAGATTTTACTGGTGAACTTAAGGATAAAGAAGGAATAGAAAAGTTAAAAGTAGGACAAGTATTTAATAGTGCTTATACAGTTACAATAAAATAGTTATTTAAAAAAGCCTAAATAATTAAGGATTACTCTTATTATTTAGGCTTTTTTTGATGAGTAAAAATAATTTTACTTAAATTTAATAAAGTATAAAATAAATTTAAATTTACAGAACATAGAAAGCGTTTAGGAATATCTTAATAGTATAAAGGAGGTGGAGATATTATGAAAATAGATTGGTCTAGATTTAAGAATTATGGACTATGGTTATCTTTGTTTTCTTTAATTGGTATTTTATTAAATGCATTTGGTGTTAATTTTGTACCTGAAGAATATACACAAATAACAAATGCTATCCTTGCGGTTTTAATTGCTGCTGGAATTATAAGTAATCCAACTACTGAAGCTAAAGGATATTTGGATGATAAAAAAGCTGAAGAAGAAAAACAATAGGTAGAATAGAAAATGAACCACAATAATATAGTTTAAAGCTTATATTATTGTGGTCTTTTATTATTCAATAGTATCATCTCTATATTCAACAATTGCTTCGTAGAGAGCTTTAGCACATTCAGATTGGCCTAATTTAGATGAAAGGTATTTTTCATCCGAAGAATTACTTAAAAAGCCTAATTCAATTAATGAAGAAGTATTTGTATTTAATTCTAAAACAGCAAGTTCTTCTCCAGAGACATAAGAACGAACACCTCTATTAGTTGTGTAATTTAAATCTATTAATGCTTGTTGAAGGTATTTTGATAGGTTTAAGCTATTTTCATCGTTAGGATTGTACCAAGTTTCAACTCCAGATATTTCTTTAGAATCAGAACTATAGTTACAATGGATTGAAATAAATATATCAGCATTACATATTTTTGATATATTTATACGCTCTTTCAAACTATCATTTGCGGTTTCTAACCAATCTATTTCATCATTTGACCTTGTATAAATTACTTTAAATCTATCATCATTTTCTAGTAGTTCACCTAATTTTAATGAAATAGCTAAGGTAATATCTTTTTCAGCAGTGCCATTAGGACTAATAGCTCCGTAATCCCAATCTCCATGACCTGGATCAATACAAACCACATATGGAGGTGATTCTTCGATTTTAGGTATTGCTAAGTTAAAAGTAGCAATAGTTTTATTTTTATTTGACATAATAATTATTAAGGGGACTATAGATATAAATAGTAGTATAGTAGTAAATGCTACTATTATTCTTCTTTGACGTTTTTTTTTCTTTTTGTAAAGCATTTTTCTTCTGTAGTTTAAGTTAAATGAATCCTTATTTATTTAAACCACCTCTACAAAATATTATTTAAATGAAATTAGCTTTTTACATAGCGAATAAGGATACTATGTATAGTTTAAACTAAGTTGAATTTAGAATTTTAGTCAAATTTGATTTATTAATTAAGTATAAAATATTTAGATGAGATTTAGATTGTCACTTATAAGTATAAATAAATTACCAAAAAATGTAAATAAATATAAGCAAAAATAAATTTGAAAAAATTTTTTAAAGCAAGGAACAATTTATAGGACATGATAGTCTAATTAATATGTTAACAAAAGAAAATTAATAAAAGTGAGGTTATCAAAAATGAAAAAAATATTAGTAAGTGCTTTAATTGCAATTATGGTAGGTGCAACATTAACAGGTTGTGGAAAAGCAAACAACGGTAATAATCAAAGTGTTGAGCAGGGGACAGGGCAAACATCTTCTGTATCAGCAAAGGAAGTTGTAGAAAAAATAAGTGAAGAAGAATTATTTATGATGCCAACAATGGTTGATGATGAGATGGCTAAAGATATATATCATTTAAATTTAGAAGACATAGTCGATTATGGAATATTAGTTCCAGGTGTGACAGCACAACAAGATGCTATAATAGTAGTAAAAGCAAAAGAGGGAAAAGTTGATAGTGTAAAGGCTTCATTAGAAGAATATATTCAAGATCTACTAGCTGGCCATTTATATCCTGAATATTTAGAAGCTGCAGAGAATGCAACAATTGAAGTTAATGGAGATTTAGTATCATTATTTATTTTAAATAGTGAGATTAAGGATAATATAGAAGCTAAATATAATGATTTGATTAAATAATAAGTAAATAAAAGGAGTATTTTATATTTATATATCTTTAGTGATGATATATAGTATAATATACTCCTTTATTTTGTTAATAATAAAAAATGTTAAGTTAACTTGAGTTTTACCATTCTCCAGGATAAGCAATAATGTATAATGATACAGTTTGCACTCCCCAGTTTATACAATCATTTTCTGAGTTTAAAAATAAATCTATTTTGTTACCTTTAATTGCACCACCTGTATCAGCAGCAATAGCCATACCATATCCAGGTATATAAACTTTTGAACCTAAAGGAATTATAGATGGATCTACTGCAATGGTACTAATACCATTGGGATCACGGACAGGGGTAGTGCCTGTATAGGTAATTGTATCACCTGTATACGCAGTACTTACCATTGTATATACTGCTTTATAGTTGGTAGTTTCATCATTAGTAGTATTTGCAACACATTCACTATCTTCTAAAGATTCAGAAGTAGATTCGTCTTCTTTTGAGCTAGATTCTTCAATTTCTTTAGCCTTTTCTTCTTCTAAGTTTTTATTAGAGATATTTATATCATTAATAATATTTTCATTAGTAACACTACGAGTATTATCATTAATATTATCAGTAGTAATATCATTATTATATTCATATATATTAGTATTTGAGCTTATATCATTTTTATCTAAATAACTTACATTAACAACTTTTTGTGCACTTTTATTTAAAACACTTGCTTGTGCAGAAAATTCATTTATACCAAATAGTGATATAGCAAGTGAAGTTGTTAAAACTATAATTTTCTTAAACAGAAAAATACACCTCCAAGATTATTAATTTAATTCCTTCGCCCTGCAACAAGGTTATACTATATATAAAAAATGATGTCAAACCAACATGGTTTATAATGGGAATGAATAAAATGGAAGAAGTAAAAAGGAATAATATAGAAAAGTGGTTGTAATACTTTAAATTCAAGAGATTAAAACATATCGCTAAAGAAAAGTCAAGAAAAAATAAATGGGAAAAATATGATTAAATTCCTTAAATATTATAATTAATTTAGGTATAATTTTTTGAAAAAATGTGGACAAATTCAAAAGTATTGTTCTATAAAATTTGAGAGAGAATATATAGGAGTGTTAGAATATTATGTAAAAATATGTGATATAATTAATAGAATATGTATATTAATAAGATAGATATATATATATAAATTAGTATTAGGGGGAATATAATGGCCGCTATAACATATAAGTGCCCAAATTGTGGTGCAGAAATTAACTTTGATCCTACTTTGCAAAAAGGAAAATGTGATTTTTGTATGAGTGAGTTTACAGTGGGCGATATAGAACGTTTAAATAATGAAAATAAAGATCATATAACGGAAGAAATTTTAGATGAAGAATATAATGATGAATGGAGTAATTTAGAGGAAAACACAGCAAGTTATTCATGTCCAAGATGTGGCGCTGAAATAGTATGTGATAAAACAACAACAGCAACATTTTGTTGTTATTGCCATGGGCCAGTTGTGTTAAATGATAAGTTTAAAGGCGAGTTTAAGCCATCTAAAGTTATGCCATTTAAAGTTAATAAGGAAACTGCAATTGAGAATTTCTTGAAATGGAGTAAGAAAAAATGGTTTTTGCCTAAGGAGTTTTCATCCTATAAACAATTAGAGAAAATTACAGGTATCTATATTCCATTTTGGTTAGTTACTTCTAATGTTACTGGGGAAATGAGTGCTAGATGTAAAAGAATAAATACTTGGGTAAGTGGTGATTATAGATATACTAAAACAGACGTATATCATGTATATAGAGAAGCAAATTTGAATTTTAATAATGTTCCTCATAATGCATCAAGTAAAATGGATGATAATGTTATGGAAAGTATTGAGCCTTATGATGATAGAGAGCTTAAAGATTTTTCAATAGCATATTTACCAGGATTTTTTTCAGAAAAATATGATAGAGGTAAGGAGCAAGTTTTACCTTTAATTGAAGGTAAAATAAGAATGGGAACAAATGATATATTGAGAAATTCTATAAGTGGATATTCAACTGTTGATATTGTTGGAACAAATGAAAGGTTTAATAAAACATCTTGTCAATATGCATTGATGCCTGTTTGGATGATGACATATAGTTCAGGAGATAAAAATTATATATTTGCAATGAATGGTCAAACAGGAAAGGTGTTTGGCTCATTACCAGTGTCAAAAGGTAAAATAGCAATATTGTTTGCGATAGTATTTATTTTGGTATTTTTAGTTGTATTAATAGGAGGGATGTTTATATGATTAATATAAAAAAGAAAATGGTACCTTTTATTAGTTCACTTGTCTTGCTATTATCCTTTGTAACTATAGTAAGTGCAGATATAAATTTTGTAGTTGATGATGCTAATCTTTTATCAAGTGAGGAAGAACAACAATTAAGAGAAGATTTAGCAAGTTTTAAAGAACAGTATAATATGGATGCTGTTATAGTAACATCTAATGATTTAGGTGGTAAAAGCCAAATGGATTATGCTGATGATTATTTTGATTATAATGGATATGGTGTTGGAGAAGATAAAAGTGGCTTATTATTGTTAATAGATATGGACGATAGAAAGGTATGGATATCAACTTCGGGAGAGGCTATAAAATATTTCACAGATAGTAGAATACAGAATATAGTTGATGATATAACAACGCAATTAAAAAATGCAGATTATTTTGAAGGATGTAATGAATTTATAAATGATATAAATTATTATGCAGAAGAAGGTATACCAGCAGGGCAATATACTTATAATGAGGCTGAACGTACTCAAAAAGTTATTTTTATTGGATTAGGAGCTGGATTAATAGTAGCTAGTGTAGTATCTTTATTAGTTGTTAATTCTTATAAAAATTCAAAATCTATTTCTACAGCAAATTATGTTGATAGTAACTCAATAGTTTTTACTAGAAAAAAGGATAGATTTATTAGTACGTACACTTCAAAAACAAAAATAGAGAGAAATAATAGTAGTAGTGGAGGAAGTTCAACTCATACTTCAAGTAGTGGAAATACTCATGGTGGAGGCGGAGGAAGCTTTTAAAAATAAATAAACTTTATGACTGTATAAAAAATAACATGGATAATTTTATTTAAACATGTTATTTTTGTACAGTTTTATTTTTTCATACAGTATTAATTAAAAAGTTTATGATAAATTGATAAATAAATACAAATAAACTATACTAAGGTTATAAAATGAGAATAGCATAAAGGAGTGATTATTTGTTTGGTTATGTAACTCCACTGAAACCAGAGCTTAAAATTAGAGAATATGAAATGTTTAGAGGATATTATTGTGGTGTCTGTATGCATATTAAAGATACTTTTGGAAATCTACCAAGGTTAACTTTAAATTATGATATGGCATTCTTAGGATTATTATTAGATGCATTACATAATGAGACTCCTAAAATTGACTTTAAAAGATGTATGGCTCATCCATTAAAGAAAAAGCCAATGATTATAGATAATAAGGCATTAGAATATACAGCTGCAATGAATGTTTCATTAGTATATTATAAGTTGATTGATGATGTGAATGATGATAAAAGTATAAAAAGTAAGTTAGAAAGTACAGCATTATCACCATATAAAAGAAAATTTAACAGAAATGTTACGAAAGTTAATGATATAATAGAAGAAAATTTAAATTTATTATCTAACTTAGAGGAAAATAAAAATTTTGAATCTATAGATGAAATTTCTCATCCATTTAGTTTAATAGTTGCTAAAATTTTAGAGTTATATCCAGAAAATTTTGAAGGCGATTGTGAAAATATTAGGTATGCACTTTATGATCTAGGATATGCATTAGGAAAGTGGATATATTTAATAGATGCATTAGATGATTTAAAGGAAGATATGGAGAAAAATAAATTTAATCCAATAAACTTTTTATATAATAAGGAAAATAAAAGTTATGATGAGCTAATGCTGGAAATAAAGCCGCGAATGGAATTTACTATATTGAATTGTGGATATAATTGTAAGGAATCATTAGATAAATTACCATTAAAAAGAAACAAAGCAATACTTGAAAATATAATTAGTCTTGGAATGATGGATAAGTATGAAAGGATAGTTAATAATTGTAGCTGTAAAGAAAAAGGAAATTTAAAATTTAATTCATAAAGATTAAGAAAGTTATTCTGAAAATATACGGTTATAAAAAATATACATAAAGGATAAAAAGGAGTGTTTTAAAAATGAATCCATATGAGGTATTAGGAGTAAAGCCAGGGGCTTCTCAAGAAGAAATTAAATCAGCTTATAGGAAGTTAGTAAAACAATATCATCCAGATCAATATGTAGATAATCCACTTAAGGATTTAGCACAGGAAAAGCTTGCTGAAGTAAATAAGGCATATGATATGTTAAAGAATAATAATGGTGGAGATTCAAGCTATAATGCTTCATCTAATGGATATAACACAAATTATAATTCAGGATATAGTTCTTATAGTAGCAATGCTCCAATTTATGCAGAGATTAGAAGTTTAATTCAAATGAGGAGTATTTCAGTAGCAGAATCAAAGCTTAATGCTATTAGAGATAGAGATGCTGAATGGTATTATTTATATGGAAATGTTATGCTTGCAAAAGGATGGTTTGAGTCAGCATATAATAATATTCAAAAGGCATGTAATATGGATCCAAATAATTTTGAATATAGGCAAGCATTAAATCAATTAAATTCAAGAAGTCGTGGATATAGTCAAACATATAGAACTTCAAGTGGAAATATGGATACTTGTGATTGTTGTATGAATTTATGGTGTTTAGATTCATTATGTGAATGCTTTGGTGGAGATTTAATAGGATGTTGTTAGGATAGTTAGAAGTTAATAGTTTTGAGTTAATAGTTAATGAATAAATTCAACTTGGGTTGAATTTAAGAATGTATTTTAAGAAACAATGTAATAGTTTCTATAACTATTAACTACTAACTATTAACTGTATGAAAGGGGCGGTTTTATGAAGGCAAAGAATATAGCTCTTGGGGGGATTTTAGTTGCATTAACTACTATAGTTTTATATTTAGCGGCTTTTTTACCAATAAGTACATTAGCAATATTAACTATTGCTTCAGCAATAATACCTATTTGTATTATAAGAAGTGATGTACAAACATCAATTTTTGTCTATATAGCATCTAGTTTAATAGCTTTTTTCTTGGTTCCAATTAACATATCATTGTTATATTTTATTTTCTTTGGTGTATTTGGAATAATAAAGTTTTTTATAGAGAGATTAAGAAAAGAAAAATTAGAAATACTATTAAAATTAGTATTCTTCAATATAGCCTTTATTATTGGATTTTTAATAATGCAAAATATATTAGGTATAAATGTAATAACAGGATTAGAAACTATAGTTTCTAGGTTATTTGATACTTCAACAAAAGCTATTGCATCTATTATATTATGGATAATAGCACAACCAGTTTTCTTAATTTATGATTATGCTATGACAATGATTATTACATTTTATGTGGAGAGAATACACAAAAAGTACTAGAAGCATTTAAGGATAGAGAAGATTAGTAAAAAAAGAACTGCCATTTGGCAGTTCTTTTTTTGCTAAATATCTAAAAGATTCTTTTTATATGAAGAGTACATATTTCTTAATAAGCTCATTTTATCTTCTAATTCTAAATATAAATCAGAAGCAAGCTCTAAATTGTTCTCCACAATTGCGTCTTTAAGTCTTGTGAAAAGAGATTTTGTAAAATTAGTATCCTTCATGATATATAATCTTAATTCGTGAATTTTAGTCCAGTTAGTTAAGTCTAAATCTAGTGCTTTATTTGCATCATGAAGGCATTTACAAGCTCTGATTTCAGCAGTAAATTTATTTACTATTCTATGAGATATTTCCATTTTCCATCTCTTAATAGTTGCCATTCTAAAACTGTTAATAAGTTGATCTGTTAGCACATCATTTCTCTTTAAAACTTCTACTTTTTCAGGATATCTATCTAATGCAGTAATGTTTTCATAGATTGTTGCTGGTGCTTTGCTGAAGTATTTATTTCTTTCTTCTTCAGTAAAGTCTTCAAATACATCTTCTTCAGCTCTATATTTTCTATCTTTTTCTAAGTAATCGGCTTCTTCACCATATTCTTTTGAAAGTTCAGCTAAAAGCTCATCATCAGTCTTTTTATTGTTAACCGCATAAAGAATACCATCAAGCATTGCCATATAACATACAGCTATAGTTATATAAGCATTTGAATGTGGATTTGGTGAACGAAGTTCAAATCTTGTAGCTAAAGGATTAGCTAAATCTCTAATAAGACCAACTAATATAGATCTATTTCTCGAAGGATTACTTGGAGATAATCCAAGAGAAGTAACTATACAAACTGGTGCTTCAAATCCAGGTTTTAATCTTTTTAATGAGTTATTAGTTGAAGATATAAATGGATTCATAACTTCATAGTTTTTAAGTAATCCCATAAGAGATCCATATCCAAGAACACTTAAGAAGTGATCTTTAGTTGTATGGAATAAGTTAATTCTCTTACCATTTTTAAGTTTTAAGCTAATTCCTAAATGTACATGCATACCTGAACCAGCAACACCATCAAGGGGTTTAGCCATAAATGTAACATCTAATCCATATCTTCTATAAGTTTCTTGAACTAATATTTTAATGAATAATTCATTATCAGCTGCTTGAACTGCATCAGAATATTTCCAATCAACTTCAATTTGTTCCATTACATGATCAAAATTACCAGAAGAATCTAATTTAGCTCTAACTCCACCAACTTCTTTATGTCCCATTTCTGGTTCAAATCCGTAAGCTTCCATTAATAGTAAAGTTTCTTCTAAAGCAGTACGAACTTTACCTTTAGTTCTTGTCCAGTATTGTTCATGAAGTACTTGAGAAGTAGATAATTCTTCTAATTCTGCATCACTGTTTGGAGTTTTAACCCAAAATTCTAATTCAGTAGCAGAAGTAATAACTATTTCATCTATATCATCTTTTTTTATGTCATAAATATCTAATACTTCAGGATTTGTATCAAATATATTCCATAAAGTATCTTTAAATGTTTTAACTGCATTGTGTAAAATATTTCTAGAATCCACAGGTTTATTATCGTGATATAAGAAACATGGAATTCTTAATGTACCAACTGGTTTATTTGTTGCAGAATCTATAAAATCATAATTGTAATCAACAAACCATTTGCTATGTAAGTCAGCAATCATATCTACTTTTGCATTATTTAATGTGGCGATTCCAGGTAAAACAACTGATGAACCATCAGTTTGAACTGCAACTCCATGAAGGAATGAGTCAAGATCATCTAAAAATAAGTTTACTGGTATTTTTTCATCAGTATCATTTCCTGAAAGGTCAATTCCAACAAATGAAACAAATTTGATTTCGGGATGGTTAGTTAATATTTCTTTTACTTGTTCTTTTGTATGATTTTCTTTTGGTATGGTATAAAGTAAGTTATCAATCATAAGCTTAATTTCACAACAGTTAAAACGCTATGAAATATACTCACATCCTTTCTTATATTAGTCGAATGATAGATGGTAAAAGTTTAAAAACATTCGGAAATTCCTTATAGTGATTTTATTATAAATTTGTTAATTATGTCAATACATTTATTGCTATATTATAATAAAATATCAATTTTTTTGTAAATTATTCTTATTTACAAATTATAGCATAAATTTTATATACTTATATAAAGAACTGTTTAAATTTGTATAAAAAGGTTAAAATAAAAATAATTAATATATTAAAATTAGTACTTAAGAAGGAAGTGATTGATTATGGAAAAAGTTTTATGTCCTAAGTGTGGGGAAATTATATTTGAAGAACCAGAGTGTGAAGCTAATGGAATTATTACATGTGATAAATGCAATAATAAAATAAGATGGATATGCGATGGTAAGAGAACGATAACTAAATTAGATACATAATTAAAAATCCTTTATATAGATGCTAAATATATCTATATAAAGGATTTTTTTATAATAAGAATAATTGTAAAAATTTTGAAAATAGAATATGTATATGATAAAATAATATATATAAATAAATAATAATGATAAATTATTAAAAATATATTTTATTAATTGATAAAAAGAAAAGTAGAAGGTGAGAAATCGTTAATAAGTAAAATTTATATTAGGGGGAATAAAGATGGGGGTATATTTTAAAAGACTAAAGGATGAAATATTTATTGGAGGAAGTGTTATTTTAGCATTAGTAATAAGTATACTTGTATCGAAAATATTTTTTATAAAGTATGGGGACATACTATTATATGTAGGTAGTATAATAATAGTGCTAGGATTTTTAGATTCCGCATTAAGAAATGATAAAATAGATAGAGATAAAATTGTTATTGGAAGTGGATTATTGGTTATGCTTTTAAGTTGTTTAATATAGTTTTAATGTATAAAATTAAAAGCTAAATCATATCAAATCTATAAATTATATGATTTTACTTAAGACTTTATAATCTTATTAAAAGAAAAACTGCTAAAGAGTTGAAGCTTATTGTATTTGCTTCAATTTCTTAATGCAGTTTTTCATAATAAGTATTAAATTAGTAAATTTAATTAATATATAATTTAGTTAATTCTAGAAGATGTGTAATTATCGTACCATTTATTAAATATAACTCTTATAGAAGCTGCAATTGGAACTGCAATTAGCATTCCGATTAATCCACCTATATTACCACCTATTAAAATAGCCATCATAGTAAATACCGCATGAAGTCCTACGCTTTGCCCAACTATTTTTGGAGCTAAAAAATTATTATCAATTTGTTGAACTACAAGCATTGCTATTATTGCATATAATACTTTTATAGGGCTTCCACTTAATAATCCCATTACGGCTGCTAATATTGTTCCAACAATAGGACCTACATAAGGAATCATATTGCATATACCAGCAATAATACCTATAACAACTGCATAATCTATTCTAGCAATTGATAGCGCAATTGCAGATAGTGCACCCACACAGAAGCCTTCTAATAATTGCCCACGGATAAATTTTGAAAATACATCATTGATTATTGAAAAAATTTCAGAGCATTTTTTACCGGCAACAGTATCTTTAAATATTAAAGAATAAAGTTTTTTCCAAAGACCAATAAAGTATTCAGAATCTTTTAGGATATATATGCTTATGATAATTGATATAAAGAATGTAGCAATACTACTTCCTATAGACATTATATTAGATGTCATTAATCCAAGGTTATTAATTATATATTTTTGAACAGTATCAACAATTTGAATTATATAAGGTTCTAGTTTATCAATAAATGAAATATTTAAATTCTCTAAAGTTGATTTTATTGATGATGTTGTAAATGAATTGGAATTTAAATATGAAGATATATCATTTATTATGTTAGTAAGCGTTGTGCTTTTAGATAATTGACCGCCTATCATAAAGTAGATTCCCCAAATAATAGCTAATACTATAGCAATTATAAGAAGATAGGAAGATATAATTGCAATCATTCTTCTGTTTCCTTGCTTTTTTACTTTATAAATAGTATTAGTTCTTAAAAAATTCTCGATGCTCCTTGTTAAGGGAAAGAGTAAATAGGCAATTATTATTGCAATAAGCAGAGGTTTTATCAAGCTAAGGCAATTTCCGATAATAGAAAAAATAGTTGTAAATATTGTCCCTATATTGGACATTATAGTTAAAGCTAAAAATATAGCTATAGCTGTTAAAGTGACATATATTGAATACTTCAATAGCTTTTTATCAAAGTGTATTTTCATGACTTACCACCCTTCAAAAATTTTATTATTTTATATAAGATATAGTATAACATAAGTAAATTAAATTTAAGGATTAATTATTATTTATTTGTAAATTTATCAAATAAAGTGAAAAACTAAGTAATTTATAGTAGAAAATAATAAAATCTAAAAAGTAATACCAATAAAAATATTTTTTAGCAGGAAATCTAGAAGATAGGTTGAAAATACTAATTATCAGAATTTTTTCAAAATATTAATAGGGATGAGCATAATTGATCTTTTAAAAAGTGAATATTAATTAGAGATGAAAAAATAGGAAAATTAGGATTATTAGTAATAAAGTGACCTAAAAAAGGGCAGACTATCCCTATGAGGATAATAAAATGTAAAATATTAGGTTGTTAAAGAGCTAACTAGCTCGTTTAAGCTTGCTTAGAGAACAAATCTTATCTTCCTTTTTATTAACAATTGCAGCAATAGCAACTGTTAAAAGGCATATGTGACCTAAGGTATTTAGGTTAGATATGGAATAAATATTTCTAACAGAAGTATTTTCAAGATTAAGATTCTTAAATCGTGAATTGTAGCGTTCTGATTCAGTTCTCTTTGAATAGTATAGTTTAAAATAATCTGATGTATCATCGACGGTTGATCTATAGTCTGTACTGATAGATTTATATTTTATACATCCTCTATTTTTAT
>NZ_JAASHD010000002.1:99820-151786 GCF_019734375.1 Clostridium sp. K04 | reverse complement strand
AAACTTATATAATTTTCAAAGAGCGAGCAATTCTATGAAAAATCAAGCTATTTTTTCATATCAACTTAACAGATTCATATTTTTTGGTAATATTTATAAATTTGTTTACATTTAACAAATACTACACTTTTAAAACTTATATTCATTATTTTTTATATTTCTTAAAAAAATAAAAAAAACAAAGGTGCTGACATATATAAAATATGTTCAACACCTTTGTTGAATATTTCCATTTTTTTATAATTTTAGTATACTACCCATTATTGAGTTGTCAAGTATTTTCCATTAATTAATCCAATAATAATCAAAACCATTCTTAAACTAATATATTTCTTTTAAACTTATTTTTAAATCAGTAAATACTGTACTAACATATTCATCTTCATTTTTATAAACATCAGAAATAATATATTGATTATCTACCAAAGAGTACTGTATAATTTTCCCACTTTGTTCTACAATATTATATTCTTCTACCTTAAACTTTTGATATACTGCAAGTTTAGTTATATAATCATGAGATGCCGTACTTTTAGAAACTACTTCAAATATAATTTTAGGAACTGAAGTAAAACTTTCTCCCTTTGTAGTAGCATTTTCACACATTACAAAAATATCGGGTTTATATTTATATAATTCATCTTTGCTTTGAAATATTACTTCTATTTGTTCATCAAAAGGCTCACATTTTGACCCTTTAAAGAAGTCATCAAGTTTAGATAATATTCTCCTTTTTATCCTATTATGCTCAATAGACGTATTTGAAGTTAAAAATATTGACCCATTATCAAATTCTGCTTTACCATTAAAATTCTTTTGAATTTCTTCAAAATCCTCTTCAGAGTAGATATAATCTTTAATAATATCCATTTTACCCCTCCTTACCACTCTTATTCTTACTTTTTATTATAGCCTAAACATATCTTTTCTTAAACATAAATTTTAATCTTAAGAAAGCTTCAATTTAATATCTATCTCTTCTTTTTCTATTACCCCTATTAAATCCATTTCTTCTGCTATTTCCCCTAAATACTTTCTTATATCTAAAGTCCTTACCATCATTCATCAATTCCTTACAAGCTCTACATCTTTCACTTGGATAATCCCAAGATAACTTTTTACCACAGTTTATACAAACTCTTTCATGATCTAAAAGATTAGTTAAAAGAAGTTCATTTATTCTATTTGCTGTATCTTCCTTTTCCATTGCAATATATCTATTATTTATCATCATATTAAAATTCTTACCAAAAGAATAATTTAATTCTAATGACTTATAATAACATTCAAGTTCATCAAGCTCCTTCTTTGAACTTACATTTTTCTTAAGTACTGGCTTCTTTAAATTTACTGCTCCAGAACTATACATCTTACAATACTCTTCCCATAATGCACATACTGCCTTATTATTTTCTTCAAAAGGTATTGTTGCCATTTTTAAAAGTTCTTCTTTTGAAGCCTCTATATTAAGCTTCTTTAATCTATTTAAAAGATAAATTATTGTTGTTACATCTGATTTTTCATAATATCCTTTTACAGGCATTGTACTCCATGTTTTTAAAGCATCTACAAGATCTATATTTATTTCAAGAATAGAATCTGGTATTCCTATAAAACATTTTTCAATTTTCTTTGTTTTTGCTTTTAATGCATCTCTTATCAAATTAGGATCGCTCATAGTTGCAACATAACCTTTATTATAGATACCTTTACGCCCTGCTCTTCCTGCTATTTGCTTTATTTCAGAAACATTTAATTTTCTTAGGGACACCCCATCATATTTTCTTGTTTCTAAAAATACAATACGTTTTATAGGAAGATTTACTCCCATTCCAATAGCATCTGTACATACTATTACTTCTGTTTCTCCATCTAAAAATCTTTCAAACTGTTTCTTTCTTGTTGAATATGGTAGTGATCCATAAATTATACTTGTTTTTATATTGTTATTAAGAAGCTGTGCTGAAACTGCAAGCGCCTTCTTTTTACCAAATACAACTAATGCATCTCCTGGTTTAACATCCTTATTTAAATCAAACTTTTTATCTTCAAATATCAGTTCCGTATCTCTTTTATGTTCAATAACTTCATATGTGTCATTACAATCTTTTATTAGCTTAATTATTACATCCTTTGCTTCTGGTGCCATACATATATGAACTTCTGGAGCCATTACACCTATTATAGCTCTTGTCCATGCCCATCCTCTTTGTTTATCCGCAATCATTTGAGCTTCATCTATAACACATACATCATAAGGAGTTCCAAGCTGTAGCTTTTCAATTGTTGATGATACATGCCCTGCATATGAAATAATATCTTCTTCTTCTCCTGTTAATAATGAACAAGATATATTTTCTGAATTAAGCTTATCTTGAATTTCAAGAGCTAATAACCTTAATGGTGCTAAATAAACCCCAGTTTCTACTTCCATAAGTCTTTCAATACTTGCATGTGTCTTTCCTGTATTAGTTTCACCAACATGAAGATAAAAATGTCTTTTCATCTCTCTAGTTTCTTTATATTCATATATTGGATTATCTAAAATTATTTCTTGAATTTCATCTTTTGCTTTATTTTTAATATAGATATTTTCTGATGTCCATACTAAACCTTTTATACATATCCAAGGAATACATTCTTTAAACTCTATCATTTCATCAATAGATGGTGCTTTTTCATTTTCTTTTAAATATTCCTTATAAAGAATATTTTCAACTACTGCAATTCTTTTTATTATTTCATTAATTTTATCTTCCTTAGATACAAGGTTTCTTCTAAAGCCTGGTAAATTAACACTTTTATAATATCCAAAGACCATACTTTTAGCATCTTCTAAAAATAAATTCATATGTTCTTTTGTCTTATAAATATTCACATTAATAAGATTATCTAATCTTTTATCAATTGAATTAACAACCTTAACTTTAAGTCTATTTATTCCTTTTGTTGATGAACTTGCCTCTTCACAGCTTTCTATCATAAGCTTTATTAATTTTTCTTCATCATCACTTTTATCTTCTTCTACAATTTCTGTATAACAATCATTAGCAATACCAAGTGCTACACAGCCCTTATCATAAATATCTAATAAAAGTTTTTCTTCTAATGGTGCTACCTTAACTGCAACTGCTGCACCCCATCTTGTTTTAAATCCGTTTCCTATTTCTACTTTTATTTTTTCTTCTATACTTCTTTTTTTATCATCATTTAATTCTTCTAAATCTAAATCATAATATACTTTTCCATCTCTAGTTCTCTTATACCATCTAACACTATTCCATATGAATTCATCATTATATTTACTTTTAAATTTTTTATATAATTCACCTTTTTTTTGCTCCATTATAGTTGCTACTTTTTCATATATAACAGTAGCAATATCTTTTGGCTCATACTTATATACAGGTGTATCATCATCATTTTCTTCAATTTCTTTTAAGTCTTCAATATATGAACCTTCCCATGATACTTCATATAAAAAATCTTTCACATATGTATAATCATAAATATTAAATGGTCCATTATCTATTAAATCGACCTTTGAATTTATATCATACTTATTGTAATTTGAATCATCTATTTGAACTTTATTAACTTCTTTTATGTATTTAACAATTTCTTTTATTGTTTCATTAATAAATTCATTATCTATGTATTTAGCTATTTCATTTTTTGTTTCTTTTCTTAGTGTACACTTAATTGAGCTCATCCCATCATTCCTTTATAAATTACTTTGTTATATTTTATGAATCTTAATTCTTTATCTTATACCTAGCCGTTGTAATACTTCCATCTCTTTAAGAAGAAGATATAAACAGATATCACTCCAAGACTAAATTCCTTATTTTTTAACCAATTCTAGTTCTTAAATTAGTTAAAAATTCCCCCTTAAGTTAAAATTTCAATTTATACAACATACATTTTATCACTATAGGTAGTTTAACAAAAATATATGTATTTGGGTATTTATTTACCAAACTATTTTTGTACAAATCATTTCCATTGCATAATTATCTATACTCTGCTAAATTATTTTATATAGTTGTCGAAAAATTAAGAATTATTTTACAATTATGAAATTCTATATTTTTTGTCAATCCCCTAAGGAGGGTTACTAATTAATGAACTATGAAAACATCATTTCAAACAATAAACAAGGTCCCACTCCAAAAAGAACTATATATATATCTGTAAAAGCTAAATTCATAATAGCTATTACCTTTTCGATACTTTGGGCATTATTCTCTATTTATCTATCAAAAGATTGGATTAAAGATTTAGCAAGTGTTACTAATTTATTTATAGCATTATTTATCATTACTGGAATTGCATACATTCCTGGATTTATAAATGCATTTTTGCTAGCTAGTATATTATTGGACAAGCAACCTAAATTTAAAAATGATGATCCTATGGATGAAGTAACTATTTTAATTGCAGCATATAATGAAGAAAATGGTATTTATAATACTCTTTCTAAAATAAAAGAACAAGATTACAAAGGAAAAATTAATACTATAGTAATTAATAATAATTCTAGTGATAATACTGTAAATGAAGTATATAGAGCTGCAAAAGAGCTAAATTTAAAAAATGTTAAATGTATAGATGAACCTAATCCTGGTAAATTCAATGCACTTAATAAAGGATTAAAACTTGCTAATACAGAGTATGTTATAACTCTAGATGCAGATACATTATTACATTCAAAAGCAATAAGATATTTAGTATCAAGAATAAATTCTGCCCCTTCAGATATTGCAGCTGTTGCAGGTAGTGTTTTAGTTAGAAATAGTAGAGATAATTTACTTTCAAAAATACAAGAATGGGATTATTTCTTATCTATTATGTCTATCAAAAGAATGCAAGGATTATTCCAAGGAACCCTTGTTGCTCAAGGAGCCTTTAGCATATATAAAACTGAACTAGTTAAAAGTCTTGATGGATGGTCTGATGCTATAGGAGAAGATATTGTATTAACATGGCAAATGTTAATGAAAAATAATAGAGTTTATTTTGAACCATTAGCTGTTTCATTTACAGATGTACCTACTAAGTTTTCTCATTTTTATAAACAGCGTTCAAGATGGGCAAGAGGAATGATTGAAGGATTAAGATTGGTAAAACCTTGGCAACAACCAAATATGTTTTTAAAATTTTTAACTGGTATTGATTTATTAATTCCTTATATGGATTTATCTTATACTATATTCTTCATTCCAGGATGTGTACTTGCATTATTCGGAAAGTTTTACATAGTAGGACCTATCATGCTTCTTGTATTACCTATAACATTATTAACATTTATTATTTTTTACTTTAAACAAAAAATATTCTTTAAAGCATTAAATTTAAAAGTTCGTAAAAATAAATTAGGTTTTACTACATTTATTCTCTTTTATCAAATGATAATGTCACCTATTTCACTTATTGGATATCTTCAAGAATTATTTGGAGCTAAAAGAGTATGGAAATAAATAATCTCCTATCAACTTTTCATAAAATATTTACTTTAAATATAAATAAGCTTAAATAAACAAGCCGTATTCAGATTTAATTATTAAATTTAATCTAAATACGGCTTATTTCTATTTTTCATTAAATTTTATACACTAATCTTTACAGGTATCTTTATTATAAATTCTGTAATTGTATCATTACTAGAAACTGATACTTTACCATTATTTCTTTCTACTATCTCTTTAACAATAGCTAATCCAAGTCCATGCTCCTTATTGCTGTTTTCCTTTGTAGTAAATCCAACATCAAAAATCTTATCTATTATTTCATCTTCAATTTTAGGTCCATTATTTTGTATTTTAATAACAACACTATTAAGACTATAATAAGTTCTAACTATAATAAGACCTTTTTCATTCATAGCTGTTACAGAATTATTTAATATATTTGAAACAATCCTTTGTATCTCCATTTCAGATACATTTATATCTTCTAATGAAGCCTGCTCATCAACAAAAATATTAATACCTTTATGTTTTATACCATTAACTATCATAGAAATAATTGAATCGTTATTATATATTTCAACTTCAGATATAATATTGTCATGTCCATTTATTATGGACTTTAAAGAATCCGTAAGCTTGTCATATTTCCCCATAAGACACAATCCATATAAATATGAAATTTGAGAACCATAATCATGCTTTACTTTCTTTAAATCATTTATTTTTTCTTCTAATTCTTTATTTAATAACATAATTTCTTTTGATTTTTTTTCAATACTTGCAAAATATAATATAATTCCCATAATAAATAACCCTGTCATTACAAATATGATATTCTTAATTATTAGGTTATCTATATCATATACTATAAAATTATAAACTATTACCAAATCAGCTACTACAGTAGTTATTATTAATGACATCATAGATAAGTTTTTACTTCTAACAAATAAGTAAATTCTATAAATTAAGTCTTTTCTCAATAATATAAAAATATCCACTATAAAATATGGTACATATGTAATCATTATATATGCAAATTCTAACTTCTCAGTAGGAATCCCACCTTTGAAATATAAAAATAAATTAGACATAATAAGTGTATTAATATTTATAAATAAATATACAATAGATATAGAAATAGTTGCTCCTAATGAGTCCTTTTTAAATACAATTATTCCCATAAGTATTAATACCAAATGAGTAAAAATTATTCCTATACTTAAACTTCCTACTAAATATGTTGTTAAAGTAATAATAAGCCAAAAATTCGCTATTAAAAGTCCGATCTTTAATTTACTATTTTTATCTCTATATTTAGTACAAAAATTGGGAATCAAAACTAGTACTAAGCTCTGAAGTATCGTATTAATTACATCTGCTAACCTTATAATTTCTGTTTTCATTACTTTTTACCTTTCATCATCCATCAATTTTATATTTATTTTTCAACAAATTTCCTTATAAAAATAACTATCTCATTTCTTTTTTCATATCTTATCTCGAATTATATCATATTTTTTCTTATTATTATACGTTTTTTATAATCATTATTAAATTTTTATAACTTTTTTTATATTATTAAGAAAACCAGTAAATATATGTTACCGCATAACTACTTAAATTATTTAACTCATATTTTATTAAAATATAAATTTATAAAATTATAAAATATATAAGCAAAAAGAGTTAGTATATTTATTATTTGCATAAACATATTAACTCTTTTTTCACTATATAAATAATATTTAATTTAAAACTAATCTAAATATGAAAAAAGAACCCTAGCAATAACTATGGTTTCTTCCTTAATCTCAATATTAATCAACTTTAGTTTTATAAGCTTCCATCATTACAAATACAGCCGTTAAGATATGCATTATCATTCCTAAAAATGGTATCCATCCAAGAGCATTACCTACAATCCCTAAAATACTACCTGTTATAGGCAAGTCCTCCTTTTTTGATAATACTAAATTTACAATATGGAATGCTAGCATAGCTGCTAATGGTACCCATACTAATCCTATTATTATACTTGCACCTATTACTGGAATTCCTAATAAAGCTTCGATTCCTCCAGCAACCCATTTGGTTACTCTTACTGTCTCCTTCATAATTCTCTCCTAATAAACTATTTATTAATTCCATATTATATATTCAAAATACCTTAATAAAATTCCTATATATTTAACTTAGTATCATCTATACATTTTTATTGGTTTACATATATTATTGGGGCTACTTTTAATATATTATTTATACTAAATTCACACTACTAATCATTCTCTTATTAAAAGATGGAATATCATCAACTTCTTCAAAATCATCATTAATAATGACAATTTCATTTCCATCAGTAACAACACCATACTTAACAGTATCAAAAATATTCATACATATCTTAAGATGACTAATTTCACTCTCTGTTCCTGCTCCTAATTTATTACTCTTAATAAAAATAAATGGTACTTTATCTTTATTTTCATAAACATATACAACAATATCAACTACTTCAGCCTTAGCTTCTATATTAACTTTAACTTCAACATCTATTAAATCCTTAGGATATCCATATCTATTCATAAGCTCACTAATAATCCATTGTCTTGTGATTTCTTCACTTTTATAAATATCGTCAATCTTATAAGTAAATAAATACTCATCAATATCAATCCTATGTAATTTTCTAAAATTACACTTAGAATTAATTCTTAAATACTTACAGCTTATATCTTTAATAAATTTAGATGGATTTCCATAACTACTTAAAAATAGCTCTTCTGTAGCTCTAGTCATTCCTACATATAATAATCTTCTATCTATAGATTCAACAAAATCACTATCTTCAAATTCATTTGCAAAATCTCTTGAAGGAATAATTTTATCATTAAGTCCAGCTATTATTACAGCCTTAAACTGTAACCCCTTAGCACAATGCATAGTAAGAAGTTTTACACAATCTTCATTAAAATCTAATTCTTCATTACTTTCTAGTTCTTTATAAGGAATATTATTTTTTTCTAAGAAAATCTTAATATCCTTAAGTTGATTTTTAAACTTACTTATTATTGCAATATCTTTGTAGTCATACTTATTTTTTAGCTCATTTTCTATTGTTTCAGCAATATATTCTGCTTCTGATACTTTATTTTTAAATCCTCTATATACTGGATAAACCCCTTGTTTATCAATTAATGATGGCTTTACAAAATTATCATCCTCAAGGATATTTTTATCATCTTCAATTAAACTATATGCTGCATATGCTATTTGCATTGTTGTTCTATAACTCTTTGATAGTGATGTAGATTTGCCTGTCATATCAAGTCCTATACTAGTAAAGCTTCTTCCCTTTACAAGCCAAGCTTCTGGATAAATGCTTTGTGCTGTATCTGAAACAAATAACATACTAGAATAGCTTCTATTCATATATAATGTTTTAATAAATTCTAATTGTACTCTTGTTAAGTCTTGTGTTTCATCAACTATAATATGAGTGTATTTTTCTCCAACTTCCCTTTTTGCTTGCTTTAATGCCATTAATGCAACATCTTGAAGATCTACTAGCTTTTCTTTTTTTAAGTTATCATTATATTGAATCATTACTTCAAAAATAGCTTTTCTTATCTTAGAATTCTTTCTTAATTTGTGTGTTGATTCCACATTATTATTTGATATTCTTCCTATTCTATCAATTGTTTGATATTCTTCAATGTCTGTATAATTACAGGATTTCATCCACCTTATTTCTTCTATAATAAAGGTAAGATTCTTTCTATCTAGTACGTTTACTTTTTCATACTCTTGTTTTACTACATTTATTGCTTCCACCATAGCTTTATTTATTTGCTTTTCAGTAGCAACTCTTAATTTTTCTAGCTTTTCTTCTTTAATATATGAAGTAAAATACTTAAACATCATATTATCAATAGTTTCTATATATAGCTTGTCCTTATCTCCGCTTTCATATATTCCTAATGTTAATTGTTCATTTTCTTTATTTCTTTCTATTTCTTCATATATATATTTAATATAATTTATTAATGATTTGTTATATGTAATAACAAGGATTTTATCATCTTTTTCATAAGTATAATCTTTTAATAAAAATGGTATTTTGTGTACTGCTACTGTAGTTTTTCCCGAACCTGCTACCCCTTTAACTAGTACATGACCATTAGGTTTGTTTTCAATTATTCTTCTTTGTTCAACATTCAACCTCATTGTACTCTCTCGTTTCCCCTTTTATTTTATCTATAGCACAATTATACCATATTTTGTATATTAACTCTTCTATAAATCCTTTTTTCTTAACTATTAAAACCTTAACTTTTTAATTCTTACCACCCACTATTCTAAACTTGAATATTCTCATTTGTATTACACACAATAATCTTGAAAGGAGGCTATTTTATGAAAAAATATATTGCTATATTTCTGATTTTAATTGGATTAATATCTACTACATTTATTTCAATACCTGCATTTACTAAAAATATCTTTACAGAGGGTGTTTATAAATCGTCTGATTTTAACTTTTCAGAAGATAAAACTTATTTTGTACAGAACGTTTCATCAGAAAACGCTGTTTTCTTAACCCTTTATGACGAAAATCAACTTGTAATTCAAAGTATCCGCTTAGAAGCTAATTCAAATAAATAAAATATAACCTCATTGTATAATTTGAGATTATTTTTCCAGTTATCAGTTATTTCTAAAAACTCTTTCAGATTATTGGCAATAATTATACCAATTCCTTATTATCTAATACCATTTTGTAATTGTTTATTTAATAAAAATATATTTTCTATCTTATTTCCTTGCTCATCATAATAATTTATATCTGCCCCTTCAATATAGCCCTTTGTATCCCTATCTAAAACTTGACCTTGCATTTTTAAAAGTTCTTCCTCTTCTTATAGGCAGTTGTACTTCTTTAGTTTCATTATCTACACTACATACCATTTTTATATTCATGATATTATCCTCCTTTATTATCACTACTTAAAAATAGTATGCTTCAAAATAACTAAGATATTTAAATTACTACATCTCAACCTTACAATTACCACAATTAAAAGTTACTTATAACTTCAATAAACTTCTGCTCCCAACCTGTATTTGAAATATTATCATTTAATTTATTATTCAAATAATATTTTAACGCCTCAATTTCCTCTTTACTAAGACTATTAACTAATTCCTCTACTTCATCTTCCCAAATACAATTATTTAAAATCTCTACTAAATCCTCTAAACTTTTAACTTCATTATGAATAATTGTTATCTTATCACTAGTAAATCTGCAAACTCTTATTTCGTCTATTAACTTTCTTAATCTTTCATCATCCATAGATTTATTATCTACAAAGATATCTTCTAACTTATCTTCTTCTATTTTATAACTTAAAAATATATTTGCTAAATTATTATTTTTAATGCCTTCTTCAATTCTAGGAAGTAAGTTTAAAGCTGTCATTTTTACATAATTAACTTCAAAGTTATTAACTATTTTTAATTTATTACATACATTATTAGCTGCTTTTATAAGTTCTTCTTCTATTTCTTTTATAGTCATATTTTTGAAAGTATATAATAGTACTTCTCTTTCATAACTTTTCATTTCTAATTCAAATATATCTGCTTCTACTAAATCTAATCCTATGACATTTGTAAGTACTGGCTCAAATATATTTATTAATAATCCTTTATAATCTTTGCAATAACTGTTTAAAATTCCTATTATTTTTTCTTTCTCAAAGTTATTACAAAACTTATTTTCAAATAATAATCTTGTAAGATATTCATTAATAAAATCTATCCCTTGTAAATCCTCACTTCTTTTATTAATTAAATTTTCAATTTGTGTATCTGACAATGTAACTCCATATTTCATTGTAATTTCATTACATTTTTTTATTTCCATTGCTAATTGTTTTTTCTTCATATTTTGAATAGTTAAAGCAAAATTTTCACTCATTCCTATCACCTCTCATATAGCTTACTACTGTTGCTACACAAGTACTAGACTTGAAATTTTCGCTATTTTGTGGTATTATAAGAGTATAGGAAAAGTGCTATAAAACTTGAAATATCAAGCTTTACAGCACTTTTATTTTTTATCAATTTTTTTATTATTTCTTACCTCGTATATTCTCCATCCCATACTATTTTTCTATAATTTTCTTTATCCGTGTCTCCTTCACTATTAAAAAATAAAATAACTGAATTTTCATCTAGCATTAATTCTTCTTTAAGCCACTTTAAATCTTTATTTCTTAAAACTTCACTTACAAATCCAAAACTTGAAGCTCCACTTTCCCCAGAAATTATTTTTTCATCACCTTTTAATGGATTGCCTAAAATCCTCATTCCTTGTGCTGCTACATAATCTGGACAAGATATAAAGTTATCAGCATAATCTTTTAAAATTCTCCATCCTACTGTTGTTGGTTCCCCACAAGCAAGCCCTGCCATAATAGTTTTCATCTCCCCTGTAACTGGGTGAATTTTACCATCATTAGCTTTAGCAGTTTTAAAAATACAAGCTGCTTCATTTGGTTCTACTATTGTTGTAATTGGCCTGTCTTCACCATAAACATCACCAAAAAAGCCTTGTACTGCAGCTGCAAAAGATCCCACTCCTGCTTGTACAAAAATATGTGTTGGCTTTACTCCATTTAATTGATCATAAGCCTCATAAGCCATTGTAGTATATCCTTGCATAATCCAAGTTGGAATATCTTCATATCCATCCCAAGCAGTATCTTGAACCATTACCCATCCATTTTTTTCTGCCAAATTATTAGAATATCTAACTGCATCATCATAATTAAACTCTGTAATTTCAGCTTCTGCCCCTTCAGCACGAATATTATCTAATCTTTCTTTTGCACTTCCCTTTGGCATATAAATCACACATTTTTGCTTTAATTGATTAGCTGTCCAAGCCACTCCTCTACCATGATTTCCATCCGTAGCTGAAATAAAAGTCAAATCTCCTAGCTTTTCTCTTACTTCTTTAGAAATCATTCTTTCATAAGGCATATTTTCAATATCCTCAACTAACTTTTTAGCTATATAATTTCCAATAGCAAAGCTTCCTCCAAGCACCTTAAAGGCATTTAAACCAAAACGATATGATTCATCCTTAACATAAATATTTTTAACCTTTAATTCCTTTGCTAAATTATTTAATTCTACTAAAGGTGTTTTTTTATAAATTGGAAAGCTTGAGTGAAATCTTTGTACTTTTTTTGCAGTCTCTAATCCTAAATGTTTCACAGAAACTTTTTCTTTTTTTCTCTCATAGCTTACTATTTCAAAACTCATTAAATATCTCTCCTTGTTGCTTTATAAATTTTCTTATACTCATTAGCTTCTTCTATAGAAACATCTCTTTTATTAGTTCTTAAAAACATATCTTTATCTAAATAAACTCCATTATTTTTACTATTATCGAAATTTTCTTTTGAACTAAATATAGTAAACTTTTCTTTATATGGACTATGATTATAAATACAAAACAAAGCACAATTTCCACATTCATTACATAAATCATCAATATGAACTGTATATTTCTTACCATCCACATTAACTAACTTATTACTCCTGTTAGGACAGACATCAACACAGTTTTTGCACTTTGAGCAAAACTCGCTATAATCTCCACCTTTAATTTCAGCCTTCTTTTTAATATTTTTTGAATAATTAAAATCTGAAATTGATTTAGATGCAAGTGCTTCTAATTTTTCTACATTAATCTTTGTAATCTTGCCTCTCTTATAATCCTTGCATTTTTCGTTTAATCTTGTAATATTTTTATATCCCCCTTGCTTTAATAACAAAGTTGAAACTGTAACTGGATAAATTCCGGTGTCTAAAATATCTTTTATGTTATTTACATCAGCTCCCCCAGAATATGAAATTGGTAAATCGCCATTAAATTCTTTTGCTATCATAGCTGCAACATTTATTGAAAATGGGTAAAGTGGTGGACCAGACATATACATATCATTTCCCTGTAATTCATTTCTTGTAATCTTAACTGGAAATGTATTAGTTAATTTAACTCCGAAAACTAAGTTTTTATTTTCTGCAATTTTAATTAATCTTCTAATAATATCAGTTAACTCCTTAAAAGAAATATCATGTTCAAAAGCTTCTTTTGATAAAACAACATAATCATATCCAAGCCCCTTTAATATTTCCTTTGCTTTATCATATCCAACTAATGTTGGATTACACTTTATATACACACTTAATTCTTTTTCATTTAATAAATACTCTGCTATTTTTTCAATTTCTTCTGGCAAACATCCATGCATTGTAGACAAGGTTATAGTATTACAAATATTAGGTGTTATATTTTCAATATATTCTGCTGTAACATTTTCAAACAGATCTAAATTTTCAAGAGAATATTTTTTGCATTCTTTCCATATTTCTGTGTTTGAAGCATCTTTTAACCCTTCAATAAAGTTATCTATTTTCTTTGATTTAATACCTTTTAAGTCATATCCCACACTCATATAAAAAACAAAATCATTTTCATCATTAAAATTAAATTCTTTTGAAATTAATTTAAGTAAAAACCATGCTTTTATATATTCTTCTAAAGCCTCTTGTACAGTTAATTCTGTAGACCATTCAGTATTATAAGCTTCTCCTTCTACATAAATACAAGGTTTTAAAATACCTAGTTCTTTACCTTCTAATACTTGAACTGTTTTTAATTCAAAGTGATTTGCACCACCTGCATAAGCTGCTAATATATTTTGAGCTAATTGCGTATGGGGCCCTGCAGCTGGACCTATTGGACTTTTAATTCTTTCTTTTGATACTGGTACATAATATATAGTTTTTTCTCTTTTATATTCTTTAATAGCTTGATTTAAAAGTTCTTTAAATGATATAGGGGTCATTTTATCACTCATAATTTACCTCCCATTCTCTTCCATAATTTAGTTTATTCTTCTCTTCACCTTACCATTACTTTCTCTTTATTTAAATATTGTAATTAAGTATTCACACTTTTCTATAACCTACTATTATTATCAAATAAGCTTATTTAATTTCTATTCACATAAGAGCCTTTACTTTCTAAAACCTTTCCCTTTTCAGCTATTAGCTTTCCTCTTAAAAATACCTTTTCAATTTTACCTTTCATACTTTTCCCATCATAAATACTTTCACTGTCATTTATAACTTCTTTTATATTTTCATCATAAATAACAATATCCGCATATGAGCCAACCATTAAACTTCCCTTTTGTGGATACAATCCATATGCTTTTGCTGGTCCATCTGTAAATTTAGAAATAATTTTTCTTCCAAACTCTGTATACATATTTTGAAAAGAATACTGTATTCCACCTATTCCCATGGCAATTTCACTTGTATATTTTTTATTTTTTAATTCCTTTGCAAATGGACAATGATCTGTACCAATTGTTGTAATAAAATCTATTTGTTCATATAATAATTTTCTTTCCTCTTCAGGCCTTAATGGTGGTGTCATAAGATATAAGTATCCCTCTTCACCCTTATATATCTCACTATTAAATAAATAATAATGTGGACAACTTTCTAAAATAATTTGTTTTGATTTTAATTCTTTAGAAAAACACTCCTTCAATCTCTTTACAGTAGTTCCACAGCTAACATGAACAATATATAATAACCCTCCAGTTTCCCTTGCCATTTCTGCAAGCTTTAAAACTTCTGTTACTTCACTAACTACTGGTCTTGAAACTTCATGATCTTTGACTTTTACTTTTTTATCATCACTTACTAACTCATCATTTTCTGCATGAATAACAACCCTAACATTATACTTTTTTGATAGCTTTAATAAATCATATATGTATTTATCATATGTTCTTCTATCTGTGTCAGCATATGTTGTAAATAACTTTATAGATGTAATCCCCTTTTCAATACCTGCTTTTATTATTTCTTCTGGAGAACTTTTAGGATTTGCAATAGTTGTATGAAAAGCATAATCACTTACACTCTTTTCTGCTAATTTCATTCTATTTTTATATGCTTCTTCAATTTCTTCTACACTTTTTATAGGATCTAAAAAATCAATATATGTTGTAACTCCTCCAAGCACCCCCTTAATTGAACCAGTATAAAAATCATCACTAGATATATTACTTCCTACCCCTAAACTAAAATGAACATGAGGATCAATAAAACCTGGAAGTACTAGCTTTCCAGAAGCATTTTCTTCTACTTTACACCCTAAATCTTCATTTGTAATATTAGTAATAACACCATTCTTTATATAAATATTACAATTGAAAAACCCTCCATTTAAATAAACTGTTCCATTTTTAATTCCTAAATCATACATAACTCTCTCCCACAAAATTCCATTGATTAATTTATAAATAAATATAAAAAAATTTTTATAATAAAAAAGACATAAAATAATTGTTTAAACTATTTTACGTCTTTAATAATTGATATATGATTATGTATTATTAGCTTTCTTTTCATATTGCTATAATACCATTAAAGCCTTTTATTATTTAATAAAAAATCCAACTACTTATTCATATATAGTTTCTAAATATAATTTTCTCCTTTATAAAAATTACAAATCTTAATTAATTTAATGTATCTTTCCTATTAATTTAGATAAAACAATATTAAGAATACTTTTTTATAAATTAATAATCTTTATTTTAAAAATATTAAATAATTATATTTTTATAATTGGAGTTTAAAATGGAAAATATTATAGATTATGCTAAAACCGAATTACATACAATGGATATAAAAGAATTTAATGATGTAGATTCATTAATCCTTTCTCAACTAAGTTACATAAAACTTGATGAATTAATAGGAACAATAGATAGTAATAGTGATTCAATACTTTTAAAAGATTTACTAAAAGCTGAGTTTTTTCCTAAAATGTTTAAGGATATTGCTTATGCAGAGCAAACTAAGGACTTGCTTTTTAATCTTTGCTCTAATCCTAGATTTAGAAATATAAAAATTAATTATCATATATCAAAAACTGATCCAATTTTTGAAAAACAATTTTCTGCAACAACATTTATTTTAAATGAAAATTTAGCTTATATAGCCTTTCGTGGTACAGATTATAGCATTGTTGGTTGGAAAGAAGACTTTAACATGGCATTTACTATTCCAGTTCCCTCTCAATTAGAAGGAGTTGGTTATATAAATAAAATTTCAAAACTAATTCCTCATGATTTTTATGTAGGCGGTCATTCTAAAGGTGGAAATATTGCTGTTTATGCTTCTATGCATTGTGACTTTGAAGCATCACCACGTATTAAAAAAATTTTTAGCCATGATGGTCCTGGTTTCCGAGAAGAAGTTATAAAAAGTGATGCTTTTATTAAGATACAAGATAAGATAAGTAAAACATTACCATATTCTTCGCTTATAGGAATGCTTCTAGAAAACCATGAAGATTATCATGTGATAAAAAGTAATAAAATTGGAGGCATAGGACAACATAATCCTTTTTCCTGGGAAATAAAGGACTCTGATTTTGTTTATTTAGAAAAGATTTCTCATGGTTCTAAATATACTTGTGATACGTTGCATCAATGGTTAAAAGATATTGATGATAAAAAGAGAAAATTATTTATTGATGGTTTATTTGATATTTTTACTTGTACTAAATCTGAAAGTTTTATTGAAATTTTTCATGATTGGAAAAAAAATCTTCCTCTTATATGGGATTCTGCAAAGCATGTAGATAAGGAAATTAAAACTATGATTTTTGAGTTATTTAAAGAACTTTCAACTTTCAATTTTAAAACCTTCACTCATAACGATAAATAATCTCCTACATTAAATTTATCCTTAAATATTATGTGATTTATTGGTTAATTATTTTCATATTTAATTCATATTCATCCATAAACTTCATGTATTAAAATTTGAATTAAACACAAAACAATATTAATAAAAGTATTTTATTTTAAGGAGGTTATTATGGGTACACACAAAAGCAAAAAAATATCTGAAGTAATAAATAAAAGTGATGAAGATCTTAACTTACATGAAATAAAGGCTAAAACTGGTGCTGGTAATGGACTTAGTTCTACTAATACAACACCATCAGAAATGATAGATAACAATAATCCAACACATAAAAGTCATAAAATAAATGAGGTTATTAATGAGCATGGAAGTGATTTAAACTTACATGAAATTAAAGCTAAAACTGGTGCTGGAAGTGGTCATAAATATACTACTATTCCATCTAATGATAATGTATCAAAAGTCCAACATAAAAGTCATAATATCTATGATGTAGTAACAAAAATCGAAGGAAAAGCTAATATACATAAAATAAAAGCACAAACTGGTGCTGGTAATGGCTATAAAGATCATAGTAAAAGTGCTGTAAATAATTCAAATAATACTACATCTAATGAATCAATGACTCATAAAAGCCACAGAATTCATGCATTATTCCATAACTCCGATAGAAAATTTAATCTTCATGAAATTAAAGCTAGAACTGGTGCGGGAAATGGTTATAAACATTAATATTAATTATTACTAAAAATCAGCTGACTTTATACAATTTAAACAAACTTATTTACATACTTCTAATTTATTTTCTAATTTTAGATTCCATAAATAATCCCCATAGATAAACTTATTGTTTATCTATGGGGATTATAAATATTTTTCATATTATATTTCTATCTGTTTATATTTATCTGCATATCTATATTTATATTTAAATTCGCCTATCTATTTAAACCTCTTTATAAGCAAAAATAAATCTAACTCCTTCTAAATAAATAAATTCTATATCAGCTTTAATAATACACACACTTTTCTTTCTCTTCTTAGTTTTAACTTCGTTATATCTTCTTAATGCATCAATTTCATAATCAAAAATTCCATAGACTTCTTCAGTCTCCTGTCCCTTATCAGATATAACCATATACTTCCCATATTCAAACTCTGAACCTTTTTCCTCTGGACTCATTTCATTTAATTCTTTCTCAAATTTATCAAAAACTTTTTCTAAAATTTCTGCAATATTTTCTTTCTCTCCATCATAACTCATCAATTTTTCCTCTACTTCCAAACTAATTTATATTAATTTCAGCTCCAGATAATTTTAGATATTGTCCATCTTGTACTGTTATATAAGAATCTTCCATTAAATTATCATTAGTTATAATTGAATCAAGAACTCCTCTACTATCACTAGACACTTCAATATATCCCATACCAATATTTGAATTAACAGTTACCTTATACTCTCCAGCTGGTATATCTTTCCCTACAATATACTTTCCATCTTTATATATTCCATCACTTGGTACTACTGATGGCGCATCTGCAACTGCATAAGCTTCACCACTTCTAAGTTTTAGATATTCCCCATCATAAACTGTTATATAAGTATGACCTGATACATTATCATTTGAAATAATACTATCTAATGCTCCTGTTGAATCTGAAGCAACTTCTATATATCCCATTCCTTTTGCAAAAAATATATATTCTCCTGCTGGTAAATCTACACCTATTTTATAAGTTCCAGCTTTAATTTTAGTATTCTTCTTTTCTTCCTTAGTTGTATTACTTTCTTCATTTGCAGTATCTATGCTTACTTCTTGTGCTGTATCAGCGCTTTCTTCTTGAACTACAATACCTTGATTACTATTATTGCTAGAATCAGTAGTCTTATCACTTTCTCCTCCTGATGTGATTGCACCGACTATAATAACAGCAAGTATCCATATCCACCATTTTTTCCATATTGGTTTTTTAACTTTTTTCTCCATAAAAATAACCTCCAAAAAATAAATAATAATATTAACTTCACTTGATAATATTATTTTAATTACTTTTTGAAGGCCTTTGTTATGCTGTCAGCATACATTTTAATATTTTTTTAAATTAATTCTGTGATAATTCCATATATCATAAAAATAACAATATTATATATAATAACACCTGCTATCACTCTATTTTTCACATTACTTCTAGTCAAAGGTAATTTACTTTTTATATTTTTATAATTTCCATTAAATAAAGTAAATGATAATAATAAAGCTACAACAAATATATCTTCTAAAATTAATGTAATATCACCACTTCCCCAATTGCCAAAGAATCCAAAGGCTAAAAATAAGTACCATAAACTTGCTCCCAATATCATAAAAGGATTCCTAGCCCCACATCCTGGTAAATCTTTTATTTCAGATATTATATTAATTTTTTTATGTTTTTTTCCCTTATTTAAATTTGAATTTAAATTTTCTTCTTTATCTATTTTATTTAAATTAAGCTTTTCTTTTTCATCTGCTTTATTTAAATTAACTTTCTTCTTTCTACCAAATTTATTTAAGTTCAATTTCTCTTTTTCATTTGATTTCTTAAAATTATTGTATACTTTCTCCTTATTTGAAAATAAATTTTCATTATTTGAAGCTTCCTTTTCTTTTATTTTTGGAACTCCCTTTTTAGTTTTTTCATTTGTATATTTATTTTCATTTAAAGAAATTGATACTCTTTCCTCTTCTTCTTGTTTATACTTATCTTTTATAAATTCTGGCTCAGAGTTTTCAGATTTAATAACTGTTTCTTTATACTCTTCTTGTCCTTTATAGTATAAAACATTTTCTAAAGCTTTTTTTAATTCTTTTACATTAGAATACCTATTATCTGGTGAAATGTTTGTACACTTTTTAATTATTCCTTTTAATTTTCCCCCATTTAGCTCTTCTTTTATATGCTTTCCTGTAGTTAATACATTCAGCATTACCCCAACTGAATAAATATCACTTCTACAATCTGTTTGTTCAAAACCAAACTGCTCTGGTGGCGCATACCCCTTAGTTCCTAATATATGCGTATCCATATTTCTTTCTTCTTTATATACTCTTGAAACATCAAAATCTATAAGCTTTAATATTCCATTATTATCTATTATTATATTAGAAGGCTTTATATCTCTATGTATAACTGCTGGATTTAAATTATGTAAAACATCTAAAATCGAGCATAAATTAATCATATATTTTATTGCTTTTGTTTCTTCTAATGGTCCTTCATTGTCTAATATAGCTTGTAATGTTTGTCCATTAATAAACTCTTCAATTACTATTAATGAATCTTCACATTTAAATACTTCATATACTCTAGCCATGTAGAAATTTTCTATATTCATTATTTGTTTATATACGTCAATATTATAATTTTTTAACTCCTTTTTTATATAGATTCTTCCATCTACTTCACTTCTAACTAAATATACATTACTTTTTGCTGAATTATTAAGTTCTGTAAGCTCACTGTACTTTGATTCTATTTCATCAAAGCTAACATTTTCCATACTCCTCTACCCCTTAGTTATTTGATTTTTAGCAAGTTTTATTTTATCATTATTATATGAATTACTCAATTTTGAGTATAAAAATAATAATGGAGAATAATAATGTTAGATAATAATACTACTGAACTTGATAATATAATTAATAATATTAATTCTGAAAGTGAGCTTGATAATTTTATTAAAAATACACTTTCACCAATTCCTAAATTAACATTTTCTAAGTATTTAGATAGTTTAAGAATTTCTAAAAAAATAAAAAAGAGTGAACTTATTGCTAATGCTGATATTCATAGAAATTATGGCTATCAAATACTAAATGGAACAAAAAACCCAAGTAGAGATAATGTATTAAAACTCTGCCTTGCTTGCAAGTTATCTATTGATGAATCTAACAGATGCCTTACCCTTGCAGGATTTAATAATCTATATTCTAAAAATGCTCGTGATGGCTTAATAATTTATTTTATAAATAATGGCTACTCTGTTATTGATGCAAATTTAAAATTAGCTGAGTTAGAGTTAGAGCTTTTAGGCAATGTTGAGTAAAAATCATTTTGATATTATATAAATTAGCCCCAGAAGCAAACTAAACTAATTAGTAGTTCACGTCTAGGGCTAATCTATTTATCCATATCAAATATATAATCCATTTTATTAAGACTGTAAATAATTTTCTTCAAACTCATCTAAATCATTATATTTTACAACATCGATATTTAACCTATTATAATTTTCTTTATATTCTTCCATAGCTTCATCAAAACATTTTGCTGCTTCCTTTAAATTATTATCTTTTAACTTTTTCATAATATCAACCTTTTTAATATTATATTCATTATACATATCATCATAAAATTCCTGACAACTTGCAGCAGTGTTCAAAGATAAATAAGTATCATTTATATCAGCAGCATGATACATCTTATTTTTCCAATTAGAGTAAATTTCTTCATAAGATCCCTTAATATCATTTTCTGTTATTGTTTTTTTAGTAGTAACCTTAGCTCTCATAACACTTGAAAAATCTTTCATAGATTTCATTAATCTTGTTGATATATTCTTCATTTCTTCAATATTTTCTGATTCAATAAGCTTCTTATATAATTCAATAAACCCTTCTGGTAAATTTTCCATTTTTGATATTTCTTCAGGAATTCTCTTTACACCTGTATTTATATATTTTTTATTATATATATAAATAGCTTGTTCAATATTATAAAGCATTCCTGCTACCTTATATCTACATTCTCCATACTCACTACTAAGCATTATATTAGCATATTCCTTAATTCCTTCTTCAAGAAGCTTTTCAGCATTTTCATTATCCTTTATAGAAAATTTTTCTTTTAATCTTTTTATAGCCTTTAACTTTAACTCATCATATCTTATTAAGAACTTTTTCTCTTTAATATATAAAACATTTAAATCTAAAAGCTTTGTAATATAAGGGTTTTTATATTCAGCCATATCTTCAAGTACATCCCATGGTGTACAATAAATATCAAAAGCAACATCATCTAAAATAAAACATGAAGAAAGTTTCCATCCTTCATCATCATTTATGACAATACATAAATCTAAATCTGACTTGTCATGTATATCTCCAGTATAAAATGAACCATAAACCCCTATTAATGCAATGGATTCTGGACAAATACTATTTGCCTTCTTTATAACTGCATTAATTATTCTCTCATTTCTTTTCTCTAACTTCTTTTTTATAGACCCATCCATTAATTCTCACCTTTTCCCATTTTTCTGGACCTTTAATGTCCAAAAATTTTATTTAACTTTCCCCCAATGCTACTTTACCTCTTCATATTTTTTATTATTTGCTACATGATTCATTTCTCTATCCCCTCTACCATTATTTACAATTTAATTATCTTTTTAACTTTAAACAAAGTCAACATCTTTATGTAAACATTTAATTTTTTATATACTAAAAAGGAGTTACTATTTACTGTAACTCCGTTAAATGCTTCCAATACCTTCTTGGCATATGCTGATTTCTACATTTATGATTTTTACGTTCTTCAATATTTACAGAATTATAAAAAGTCCTCCATAAATTTTCAAAATCACTATCATCAATTTTATTACTTAACTTTTCTCCCTGTTCTTTAGTTAAGTCTGTAATAATTGCTTCTTTTGTGTTATAAACTATTGCCTTTTCTCTTTTTAAATCATGTATTATAAAATTTTGATCAGAAAACCTGTTAGTAAAATGCCTTAATATTATAGGTAATATATTATGATCTGGCTCAATAACTGAATAATAACTTAAAGGACCTATTTCCTTAAATCTTACAAAACCAGTAAAACTATGTGCTTCTCCACTTACTCTTTTGCAATATTTATCTACTAAAATTATTGTTTCATTATTTTTAGCTAAGTTAATATCTATTCCATACTTGTAACATAATCTTAAATAATCTAATGCAAGATTTTCTGATCCTTGTATATCACTAAGGTATAAGTAATATATATTTCTTAAAACATTATTATTAAGCTTTTCAGACATACTTTTATAAACTCTCTCAAACTTATCAATTTCTGTATTTATATCTATTACTTCATCTATTAAATTTGGAATATATTCTTTTGATTTTACAATAATGCAACTATCCTTGCAGCTATAAGCATAAAAAATAGATGTTAAAAAACCTTCAAAGCTTCCATCATATAAATATGAATTCAATATATTATCACCTCTTATAACTCCCCACTTATTGACGTATCTTTATCATTTAATAATAAAACTTTCTTTTCAGTAGAATAGCTGCCATTATCCTCTAAAATAATATTTCCTATATCCTTATTAAAAAATGATATTTGCTCAACATCTTCATCAATAATATTTAAATCAAATTTAGGTTTTAATGCACTTCGTATCTTAACATCATCAAAAGCAACAGCTCCAAAATACTTTCCTTTGCAAGTAACAAAATATTGTGCTCTTTTTATTACTATTCCTAGTTTTTTTAAGTCTATAAAATCTAAAGAATTTATTCTTCTAGCACTAATAATTTTTCTTGCTCCCCTTATTCCTATTCCTGGTACTCTAATTAACATTTCATATGATGCTATATTCACTTCCACTGGAAATTTATCTATATTATTTAAAGCCCATGTAGTTTTAGGATCAAAATTAATATCAAAATTAGGATTCTTTTCATCTAATAATTCATTGGCCTTGAATCCATATACCCTTAAAAGCCAATCCCCTTGATACAATCTATGTTCTCTAAGTGTTGGTGGATTTTTAATTTCTGGTAAGTTTCCACCATTATTAACTGGCACATAAGCTGAATAATAAACTCTTTTTAAATCAAATTTATTATAAAGATTTTCTGTTAAATTTAATATATTTAAGTCATTTTCCTTTGTTGCACCAACAATAAGCTGTGTACTTTGTCCTCCTGGTACAAATATTGGTGATGATTTATACCTTTTACGTTCATCTTTATTAGAGATTATGTTATTTTTTATTAAACTCATTGGCTTAAATATTTCTTCTTTTTTCTTTTCTGGAGCTAAAAGCTTTAATGAATTTGATGATGGTAATTCAATATTTACACTCATTCTATCAACATATGAACCTGCTTTTTTAATAAGTTCCTCATCAGCACCTGGAATTGCCTTTAAGTGAATATATCCTCTAAAATTATATTCTACCCTAAGTTTTTCAACTACTGTAGTAAGTAACTCCATAGTAAAGTTAGGACTATTAATTATTGCCGAACTTAAAAATAATCCTTCTATGTAATTGCGTCTATAAAAATTCATAGTTAAATTTATTATTTCCTCAGCTGTAAAAGAAGCTCTTTCCACATCATTAGATTTTCTGTTTATACAATAAGCACAATCATATATGCAACAATTACTTAATAATATTTTAAGTAAAGATATGCAACGTCCATCTGGAGTAAAACTATGACAAATCCCACTTGATGAAACTGAACCTATTGCACCCTTTTTTGAACTTCTATTAGAGCCTGAAGATGAACAAGACACGTCATATTTAGCAGCACCACTTAAAATTCTTAGCTTTTCATTAATATCCATTTTAATCACCAGCTTTATTAATAATCTATAGATATATTATAGACCAACAAAACTTAATGAACAAGTGTTCTTTTTTGCATTTTAGCTATATATATTATTTTTTTATTTCAACCTTATTTATAAAATAAACTTCTTATAAAAATCTCAAATTAAATAACTCCAATAAAAAATGCTTAGATAAATATATTTCTACATTATCTAAGCTCTGATTATTTTTTTAATTTTACAAACTTGTTTCTAAATCAACCTTTTTATAATATTCATCTTGAAGTAATTTAACTATATTAGGGGCTTTTCCCCCAACCTTTATTCCATCGATTTCACAAGCAGGTACTATTAATTTACTTGAACTAGTTACTAATACCTCATCTGCTTCCATCATTTCCTTTACTGTAAATGCTGTTTCATCAACCTTAATATTATTATTCTTACAAATTTCAATTATATGTTTTCTTGAAATACCAGGCAAAATATAATTATCAGTTGGGTGAGTTTTAAATACACCATCTTTTATTATATGAACATTACTATGTGATGCTTCAGTTACTATATCTCCTCTATGAAAAACCGCTTCATCACATCCAGCTTCATCTGCTTTTTGAGAAGCCATAACATTTGGAATTAAATTCAATGTTTTTATATTACAATGTAAAAATCTAGTATCTTCAACAGTAATAAGCTTAAGCTTTTTTTCATAATCCTTAACTTCAGCAAATGGAGTTATTGTTATATAAAGATTGCCCTTTATTTCTTTATTATATATATGCTTTCTAGGTGCTGTCCCCCTTGTTACTTGCCAATATATAAACTTTACTTTTGAATCGACCTTACTATTTAACTCTTCCAATATATTAATTATTTCTGTTCTAGTAAAAGGTAAATTAATATCTAATAATGATGCACTGCTATATAATCTGTCCAAATGATCATCTAATGCAAATATTTTATTACCTATCGAAAATGTAGCTTCATAAATCCCATCTCCAAAATAAATTCCTCTATCAAGCATTGGTATTTTTACTTCTTCTATTAATCCATATTCCCCATTATAATATCCTATATTTTTCATGTATTACCCCTCTTTTAAAACCTCTATTGCTTATTTATAACCATCCGTTTTTATAAATCAGTATCTCTTGGCTCCCTTTTTTCTTTCTTTGGAAATTCTAATTCGAATTTCTCTAACTCCTCATCAGTAACATTAAATAAAGAATCAAAATTATAAACTCCACTATGCTTTGATAAATAACCTTTTTCTAATTCCATTGCCATAAAAAATTCTGCCTTATCCTCTACAGACATTCCTGGCAAAGTAACTCCATACTTATATGCCCCTTCAAATCCTAATGGGTTATAAAACTTATCATTTCCAGTAATAAGAACTGCCTTATACCCTAGTTCTTTTGCCCTATTTATTGATATTTCAATTATCTTCTTCCCTATACCTCTTTTTTGATATTCAGGATGTACACTAATTGGTCCAAAGGCAATTACATCATTAAGCATTTCACCCTTCTCATTAAACATCTTTGTATAAACAATATTAGCTATAATTTTCTTATCTACTACAAAAACATAATCTAAATCACTAATAAATGATTTTGCATTTCTCAATTTATGCAATACTAAATGTTCACTACATCCTGGTCGATATACATCCCAAAATGCTTCTCTTGTTAGATTTTCTACTTCTCTATAATCATCTTTTTGCTCTAATCTTACTACTAATTGCTCTAACCTAATTTCCATAACTGCTCTCCTTTTATTTTAACTCACAATAGATTGATTTAAATATTAATCTATCCCTTCTAGAGGTACTTTTGTATCATTTAATTAATATAAGTTAACCTATTATAAAAAATTGTTTTTTACATTATACATTATTTTCATATAACATTAAACATTCTAACTAAAATGGTACTTTAGTATAAATTTATAGATACATTCAAAAGGAAAAACTAAATATCACTATACTACATTGCTAGCATTTAAATTTTTATTAATACCTATTTCGAGAATATTGCAAATCCATATGATACTATCCAACTTGTCCCTATTATAAGTACAACTAGTAATAATAATACACTTTTATTTTCAGGATTAGATTTTTTTAAGTTCTTTCTTTGCTCTCTTACTATTAGGAAATTTATAATCATCCCACATAAAATTACAATAAGAAATAAAATTCTAACATAAGACATTGATATTCTATCAGCATATCCTAAAATATTAATTATTGTACTACACACCATTAATACTAATTCTATTGCACTAATAACTTTTAATGATTTCAAAATAACCCCTCCCTTTTTACTCCTTATCTTTGTTTTGATATATTTTTTTATGTTGAATATAAGCATTTATAAAAGATAAAATAACTACAACTATGTCTAATAAAATCAAAGCAAATGTCCCTTTACTAAAAATATTTATTATAGAAGTTATAAAAAAAAGCACCCCAGAAATTATCCACAAATTCCTAGTTAATTTGTAATTCATAATATATACCCCCATAATATAATTCACTTAATAAATGATATAGATATTCTTATAAATAATTATACAGTAATATTTTGTAAAAATATTACTTAATTTAAATTTATACCAACTAAATTTACCCTTACCTATTTATAAAAATAACTGTAAAACTTAAAGTTTCACAGTTACTATTTTTTCTTTATTATTTATATAAATACTTTATATTATTTAGTATTGATACCTTTTATCCATAACATCTCCTTTTTATAATTCTCTATAATATGGACAAATATCTTCATAATGTCCATCCTCCATTAAGAATCCCTCCGGTATAACCCCCAATTGTTTAAATCCTAAACGTTCATATAAATTTCTTGCATGTATATTACTTGCCACTACCGCATTAAATCGAATTATTCTAAAGCCATATTTTTTTCCTTGTTCTAAAGAATCAATTACAAGTTTTTCACCAATATGTAGGCCCCTACAGTCTTTTTTTTACAGCATAACTTGAATTACATATATGACCACATCTTCCTACATTATTAGGATGTAAAATATATAATCCTAACACTTCTGACTTTTCTTCATCAATTGCAATTGCCGTATATGTTTGTTCATCAAAAAAATTCTTTGCTGAATTCAATGATAAAGTCTCCATCTGAGGAAATGCTATTCCTGTTTCAACTACTTCATTCCATATTTTAATCATTTCCTCTAAGTATTTTTCTTCATATTTTCTAACAATTATATTCATTATATTTTTCCTCTTTCTTCTTTATATTTACTAATGTAATACCTTTTATTTCAAATCTTTAATTACATACTTTTTAAACTCTTCTATAGTTTTCGAGTAATATGAATTTCTATTCCATCCCATATAAATATTCTTACGTCCAATATAATCCTTTATTTTTATAATAGATAGCTTATTAGTATTTATCATTGGTGTATTTAAAATTATTGCAATTCCTGCTCCTGCAGCAACTAAACTTGCAAGCATAGTTGCTTCTGTTGGCTCAACTGCTATTTTAGGTGTATATCCTATAAGTTCTGAATAAGATATTTTTTTCTCATTATTCCTATCATTATAAGCTATAAAATACTCATCTTTTAACTCTTTCAGCTCAACTTCCTCCCTATTTGCTAAATGATGATTTTTAGGTACTATTAAAACATACTCCTCTTTCTTAACTAATATTGTTTCTATTTCTGAATACTTATCAATCTTTTCAATACTATCAAAAAACCCCAAATCTACTCTTTCATACTTTAAATCTTTAAAAATTTCTTCTGTACTTTGATTATTAAAATTAAATCTTGTTTGAATATGTGAATTTATAAAATTACTTATTAAAAATGGAATAAATGTCGCTCCTATACAATAAGTTGATGCTATTGAAATAATATTATCATTATTTGTTTTCATATCATGTATTTTCTCTATGCCTTTTTCAATATCATCTAATGCTGATTCTGCATATTTTAAAAATACTTCTCCATATTTAGTTATTTTTATATTACGACCTTCTCTTTCAAATAGTTGTACATCTAATTCTTCTTCTAATTTTGAAATTGCTTTACTTAAAGCAGGCTGAGTTATTGATAATATATTTGATGCTGTAGTAAAATTCTTTGTTTGTGAAATCACTTTAAAATATTGTAATTGTTGTAAATTCATTTTTATATCTCCTACTGATTTTTATCTAATTTGTTAAAGGAATATAACTTAAATTTATAATACTCTTAATTCCATTAATATAACTACTACATATTGTGTAAATTAATCTAAAACTTTATTTTAATTTATATATATATCCTTAACTTCAAAACAAATCTATAACTTTTAGTTATACATTTATGAATATATTGAATTAGACCTACTCTAATAAATAGTGCTATAATATCAATATTGATTCATTACTTTTTATTAACTAATGGATTAATTATAAATTTTATGAATATAAAAGTCAAAAAATACTAACTATAAAAATATAAAAGAGGAGTGTGTTTATATGTTTAAAGTAGATAGAGAAAAATGTATCGCTTGTAGACAATGTATTCAAGATTGTCCTACACGTGTTATTTCATTAAAAGATGGTAAAGCTGATATAAATAATGAAGGTTGTATAAAATGTGCTCACTGTGTTGCAGTCTGTCCTGTAGATGCTGTTTCAACTGATGATTATAATATGTCTGAAGTAAAACCTTATAATAAAGAAACTTTCACTGTAGAAGCTGAAAATCTTTTAAACTTTATTAAATTTAGAAGAAGTGTTAGACGATTTAAAAATATTCCAGTAGAAAAGGAAAAACTAAAACAAATTATTGAAGCTGGAAGGTTCACTCAAACCTCTACTAATAGCCAAGATGTTTCTTATACTGTAGTTACAGATAAATTACATGAACTTAGAGAATTAGCTTATGAAAGCTTAAAGAAAAAAGGAGAATATATATTAGCTAACTTAACTCCTGAAACTGAGCATTTAAAAAGATATGCAAATATGTGGATTCATAGTTATAATCAATTCAAAGAAGATCCTTTAAAAAATGATAGAATATTTTTTAATGCACCATCAGTAATATTTGTTACTACTCCAAATCCTATTAATGGTGGATTAGCTTCTTCTAATATGGAGCTTATGACAGATGCTTTAGGACTTGGTACTTTCTTTAGTGGATTTTTATTAATTGCATCTAAAGACAATAAAGAAATTTTAGATTTACTTGGAATTAAGGATGGTAATACAATAGTTTCTTGCTTAGTTATTGGATATCCAGATGTTAGATATAAGAGAACTGTTCCTAGAAAAGAAGCTAATGTAAATTGGATTTAAAAACTTCGCCATATTAATATTAACGTTTTTATATATAAAAAGCATCATATTTAGTTTATGATGCTTTTTACATATACTTTTATTTCATATTAATTTAAACCTTTTATATTAAAATTAATATTATTTACTTATCTTCTCTAACTAAATAATCATTTCCATCCATATCTTTAAATTTAAACATACTTCCATATGGCATTTTCATAATTTCCCCAACTTCTACTTCATTTGTTTTCATTTCATTATAAGTAGATTCAATATCATCAGTACTTAAAATTATATTTGGATGACCTACATTTGCTTGTGGATTTTGAGCTAACATTAAGTTCTTTTCATATATTACAAAAGTAGTAAATGAATCTTCACTTGGTCCAACTTCTAACCATTTCATATTTGGCCCCATTGGTTGTTCAAGTTTTACAACAAAATTCATTTTCTTAGTCCAAAACTCTTTAGCTTCTTATTGATTATTTACGTATATTGTTATTTTTCCAATTTTATTTATCATTTGATTTCCTCCAGATTTTTGTATAAGTTAAACTATACTCTAATATTTATGTTTTAACCAGTAATTAATTTACAATACATTTTACTTTTACCATGAAAGCTTTCCTGTTTTTACTGCATCTTCATATATTGAAATTTTATAATTAAGTCTATCTAAAGTTTCATCTATTTTCTTTTTTTGTTCTAAAAGTGATTGTCTTTGTTCTAATAATAACTGCAATCTTGCTGGTATTGTTGAATCTCCCTCTTGATATAATCTTACATATTCAATCATTGCTTCAACTGGAAGCCCTGCACTTCTCATACATTTAGCAAGGCCAACCCATCCTAAATCACTATCTTGATAATCTCTAATACCACTTGCTGTACGAGTTACTGGTGGAATCATTCCTACTCTCTCATAATATCTTAATGTATCTGCTGAAATATCGTATTTTTTACTAACCTCTGCAATTGTCATACTACTAACCTCAACTTCCTTTTAAGTATTTAATTAACTTTATCTATTTCCCTATAAAATATTATATTTCATTTTTCTTAATAATTTAATAATATCCCTTGGAGCTAACTCCAAGTCAATATTTTTTATAAATTTCTAGCCTAAAATGAAAAGTTAAATTCTTGATTGTAATACTAAATTCACTTTTTTAAAAACTTATTCTTCGACTACTAAAATATTATACCGCATTAATAATTATTGAATTTTTCTATTAAGAAGTAAAAAAAGCAGTAGACAATTAAAAAATATCTACCACTTCATATTTATTATAATTAATTTTCTTTAAACATACTAACTTTACATTCTTCTAATAATTCATTTGTATTACTATCTTTCATAGTAATTGAACATTCTAAATTAACTAACTGATCAACATTAGTATTAAATATCATTTTATCAAACACTCTTGTTTCTGCTGAAATATTGCAGTTAAATACTGGTTCTGTGCTTCTTCCATCAACTATAACTTCTTTACTTTCTACTACAACATTTTTGTCAGTTTTATTTTCAATACATAAATTTAAATTTAAAGCATCATCTTCATTTCTGCTTATTCTAATAAAATACACCTTAATTTTATCAGTATTAACTATTATGTCTCCATCAACATCATCACTAATATTTTCAACAACTACTGAAGCATCTGATGCAACCTCTTCATTGCTTTCTTCATTAGTAACTTCAGTTTCCTCTATCTTTTCCTCTTCTTTTACTATAGGTTTAAGTCCAGTAAACTTTTGAATAGCTTCATCATCACTTAATATTTCTTTTACTTTGTTTAATTTACCATTACACTTATTATATGCTAAATTTAAAGTATCCCATGCACTTTCATTTTCAGCATATAAATCAAGTGAATTATTAAATAACACCACTAAAGCCTCTAATGAATATGGGAATGTCTTATCTTTTTCTTTTGTAGCACTAGCAATAGTATATTCATTATCATAATATTCTTCTAATGATTTGTTTAAATTTTTTAATGCCTCTTCTAATTCTTGTCTTGCTTCATTAAGATATTTTACCTCTAATTTATCTTTGCTATATATATCTAACATACTTTCATCTACTAAATATTTTGAAGCTAAATCTTCTACTTCACCTAATAAATCACTAGTCACTCCATAATATTCTGGAACTTTATGTTCAACTTTTTCTACGTTATTTTTCTTTTTATTAAATATATCAAATATCCCCATCCTAGTACTCCTTTACATACAAATGATTTTCTACTGTATTTTTATTAAACATATATATTTAAAACTATACTATATTAATCATAATTTTCAAGTAATTATTTAAAATAACTTTTAAATGAATATGTTTATTTACCTCTAATTCAAATATATTATTTAACAATTAAATAATATAGCCATAAATATTGGATGTTTAAACATTCAATATTTATGGCTTTATTTTACCCTTGAATATTATTATGTTGGCTTTCTTCTTTTACTAACTCTTTAAATTCCATGTCATATAGCTTATCTTGTAATTCTTGAATTTTATTATCTAATTCCTGTACTTTTTCCTTTGCATGGAGCATTTTCATATCTACTTTCCAATCATCTCTTTCTCGCTTATAGTATTTTATCTCTTCCCTTAGCTTTTCAATTTCTGATAGCATATTTACACTTCCTTACAACATTTCATGTACTACTTTTTTAAGCACACTTACTAAATTTATGCTCTTATTATAAGGTATGCGCAAATACAAAATTTATATTCTAAATTTAGCCACTCATCTATAATAATTACTTCACACTACCTCTACAATTTTATCTATATTAAACATGGATTATAACTTTCTTAGTTATGCAACAGCACTTCTTAATAACCAAATTTTATACATGTTGAACTCCTATTTTATTGCATCTTTCATTTCTTTCACATAATTAAATAATTCATCATGCGCATTGTCCCCATATTTTGCAATTATCTTAACAATTGCACTTCCAACAATAACTCCATCTGCTACTTCTGCCATTTGCCTTGCTTGTTTTGAATTATTAATTCCAAAACCTATAGCACAAGGAATATCAGTAACTTCCTTAATTGATTTTACTATACTTGATATATCTGTTTTTATTTCATTCCTAACACCCGTAACCCCCATAGAAGAAACTACATAAATAAATCCTTTAGCCTCACTTGCTATTTTTTTTATTCTATTTTCTGAAGTAGGTGCAATTAAAGAAATAATATCAACATCAAATTTATTTGCTATATCTTCAATTTCATGTTTTTCTTCATAAGGTACATCTGGAATAATAATTCCATCAATTCCAACTTCTTTACATTCTTCAAAGAATTTTTCATACCCATACTTATAAACCGGATTAATATAAGTTAAAAATACTAATGGAATATTACTTTTTTCTCTTACCTTTTTTACAATTTCAAAAACTCCACTAGTTGTCATTCCACCTTTTAATGCTCTAATATTAGCTTCTTGAATTACTATACCTTCAGCTGTTGGATCTGAAAAAGGTATTCCTATTTCAATTAAATCAGCCCCTGCTCTTTCCATTTCTAAAATATATTCTACAGTCTTATCTGCTCCTGGATCACCTGCAGTTAAAAATCCTATAAATGCCTTTTTACTTTCAAATGCTTTATATATTTTACTCATAAATTTCTTCCCCCTTATATCTAGCTATTGCTGCAACATCTTTATCTCCTCTTCCTGAAAGATTAATAATAATATTTTCATCAGAGCTAAAATTCTTTGCTATTTTCATAGCATAAGCTACAGCATGTGCACTTTCTATTGCACAAATAATCCCTTCTGTTCTTGCTAAATACTCAAAGGCTTCAACTGCTTCATCATCAGTTATAGGTACATACTTAGCTCTTTTTATATCATTTAAATATGCATGTTCAGGTCCAATCCCCGGATAATCTAAACCTGCGGATATTGAGTAAACTGGAGCAATTTGCCCAAATTCATCTTGACAAAAATAAGACTTCATTCCATGAAATATACCTACTGTTCCATTAGCCATCGTTGCTGCATTTAATGCTGTATCTACACCTTTTCCTGCAGCTTCACATCCAATAAGCTGTACATCTTTATCTTCTATAAAGTTATAAAAGGCTCCAATTGCATTACTTCCACCACCAACACAAGCAATAACTGCACTAGGTAGCTTTCCTTCTGCCTTTAATATTTGTTCCCTTGCTTCTTTACTTATAACACTTTGAAAATCCCTTACTATTGTAGGAAATGGATGCGGTCCCATTACTGATCCTAAAACATAATGAGTATCAGAAATTCTACTTACCCATTCCCTCATAGTTTCATTAACAGCATCCTTTAAAGTCATTGTTCCACTAGTTACAGAATGAACCTTTGCCCCTAAAAGCTTCATTCTATACACATTTAAGGCTTGTCTATCTGTATCTTCATTCCCCATGAATATTTCACACTTTAACCCTAAAAGAGCTGCTGCAGTAGCTGTTGCTACACCATGTTGCCCTGCTCCTGTTTCTGCAATTATTCTTGTTTTACCTAATTTTTTAGCTAGCAAAGCTTGTCCAAGAACATTATTTATTTTGTGAGAGCCTGTATGATTTAAATCCTCCCTTTTTAAATAAATCTTTGCTCCTCCAAGATCTTTACTCATTTTTTCTGCATAATACAATAATGATGGTCGCCCAGCATATTCATTAAGTAATTTATTTAATTCCTCATTAAATTCTTTATCCTTTTTATAAAATTCATATTTTTCTTCAAGATTAATAAGTTCATTCATTAATGTTTCTGCTATATACTGTCCTCCGTAAATTCCAAATCTCCCTTTACTCATAAAATTACCTACCTTCCTACAATCTTTATTACTTCCTTCATTTTTTCAAAATCCTTAACTCCATTAGTTTCAATGCCACTGCTAATATCTATAGCCATTGGTTTTACCTTTAAAATAGCTTCATTTATATTTTCTAAATTTAATCCACCAGCAAGGAAAAATGGTCTATTAAGATTTTTTATATTATTCCAATTAAATGTCTTTCCTGTCCCTTGTCCATTATCTAACAATAAATAATCTGCACAAGAATCCTTCCATACTTCAATATCTTCAAAGCAGTTTACCTTTATTGCTTTTATAACTTCTTTTGTACTCCTTTCTTTTATAGTTTTTATATACTCCTCACTTTCATTTCCATGAAGTTGAACTATATCAATAATATTTTTATCTATTATCTCTAATACTTTTTCAATATCTTCATTAACAAAAACTCCAACAGCCTTAATATTAGTATTCAACTTACTTTTTAATTTTATTGCTTGTTTTATACTCACTTTTCTTTTGCTTTTAGCAAATACAAAGCCTATATAATCTGGATTTAACTCATTTACATATTCAATATCTTTTTCTCTAAATAACCCACAAAATTTTATTTTTACTTTACTCATATTTGTATCCTCTTAAATACTCTAAGGCTTTCTTTTTATCCTTACTTCTCATAAGAGTTTCACCTATTAATACTGCATTTACATTTGCTTTTCTCAAAATTTCTATATCCTCCGAAGTTTTTATTCCACTTTCAGCTATAAAAATAATATCTTCTGCTACTAGCTTTCTTAAATTTATAGAATTATTTATATTAACAGTAAAATCCTTAAGATTTCTATTATTTACTCCTATAATTCTTGCTCTAGCTCTTAAAGCCATTTTAATTTCATCTTCATCATGAGCCTCCACTAATGCTGATAATCCTAAGCTATCTGCTATTTTTATATACTTTTTTAAAGTATCTTCATTTAATATTGAACAAATAAGTAATACTGCACTTGCTCCTAAGATTTTAGCTTCATATATCATATATTCATCTATTACAAAATCTTTTCTTAATACAGGAATTTTTACTTCACTGGCTATTTCTTTCAAGAACTTATCTTCCCCTTTAAAGAAATATGGCTCTGTTAATACTGATATTGCATTTGCTCCGCTTTTTTCATAATCCTTTGCTATTTGTAAATAAGGAAATTCTTCTGCTATTATTCCCTTTGATGGTGATGCTTTTTTAACTTCACAAATAAATGATATTTCTTTACTTTTTAATACTTTTTCAAAGTAAAATTGCTGTTCAACTATTGATAGTGCTTCCTTTTTTACTAAATCAAAAGGCTTTTCCTTTTTCTTCTTTTCTAATCTAACCTTTGTCTTTTTAACTATTTCATCTAAAATCATTTAATCACCTACTCATTAGAAAACTTAATGAAATCTTCTAATTTCTTTTTAGCCTTTCCACTATCAATAATATCTTCTGCTAATCTAACACCATCTTTTATTGAATCAGCTTTTCCACCTAAATATAAAGCTGCTCCAGCATTTAAAACAACAGCATTTCTTTTAGCACCCTTTACTCCATTTAAAATAGAAAGAGTAATTTCTGCATTTTCATTAGGACTGCCTCCAACTAATTCTTCTTTATTACATCTTTCAAATCCAAAGTCCTCGGGACGTATTTTATAAGAATAAAATTTTCCATTCTTAATTTCACAAACTTTAGTAGCTGCACTCATAGATATTTCATCTAATTTATCTTCCCCATAAACTACTAATGCTCTTTTTACGCCTAAATTATCTAAGACTCTAGCTAAAGGTTCTACTAATTCTTCATCATAAACACCCATTAGCTCAATATTTGCTCCTGCAGGATTACTCAGTGGCCCTAACACATTAAATACAGTTCTTATTCCAAGCTCTTTTCTTACTGGTGCTACATACTTCATTGCAATATGATAATTTTGTGCAAATAAAAAACAAATACCTATTTTATTTAATAACTCAGTACTTTTTTCTGGCGAAATAGTTATATTTACTCCTAAGGCTTCTAATACATCCGCAGCCCCACACTTGCTACTTGCAGCTCTATTTCCATGCTTAGCAACCGGTACCCCTCCAGCTGCAATTACAATTGATGATGTAGTTGAAATATTAAATGAATTAGATCCATCTCCCCCAGTTCCCACTATTTCTAGTACATCCTTATCATGTAAAAGCTTTATACAGTGATTTCTCATTTCTTCTGCTGAAGCAGTGATTTCTCCAATAGTTTCACCTTTCATACTTAATGCAGTTAAATATGCACTTTTTTGAATATCACTTGCTTTCCCGCTCATAATTTCATTCATAACTTCCTTGGCCATGTTATAACCAATATCTTGCTTATTGCTTAGTTTAATAATTGCTTCTTTAATCATTTAAATTGCCCCCTCTTTTATTTTGCCTTTAAAGAACTTTTCATTTACGAATCTTTCTCTTTTAATTTGCGAACATCTCTAGTTAAATTTATGAATATTCCCTTAAGGCAAAGTACAATAAATTATTTTTAACTTAATAAATTATTTATTATTTTCAATCCATCCTTAGTTAATATTGATTCAGGATGAAACTGAACACCATATACTTTATTTTTCTTATCTTCAACTGCCATTACTTCATTATCATCAGTCATTGCTATTACTGATAACTCTAATGGTAAAGTATTTTTATCTACAGCTAAAGAGTGATATCTTCCAACCTTTATTTTTTCATTAAGCCCTCTAAACAACTTGCTATCATTATTCACATTAACTATGCTTGTCTTACCATGCATTAAGTTCTTAGCATAAGTAACTGTTGCTCCATAAGCCTCACATATTGCTTGATGACCTAAACATACCCCAAATATAGGTATCTTCCCTTTAAAATACTTAACTACATCAATACAAATTCCTGCATTCTTAGGTTTTCCTGGTCCTGGTGAAATAATTATTATTTCTGGATTCATTGCTTCAATTTCCTTAATACTCTTTTCATCATTTCTTATTACAGTAATATTAGAATCAATAGTTCCAATAAGCTGATAAAGGTTATAAGAAAAACTATCATAATTATCTATTAAAAGTATCATTATCTAATCCCACCCTTTGCAATATTTAATGCATTAATAACAGCCTTAGATTTATTTATACATTCCTCATATTCATTTTCTGGAACACTATCTGCAACAATACCAGCTCCTGATCTTACAAACACCTTTCCATTCTTTGCAAATGCAAGTCTTATTGAAATACACATATCTAAGTTTCCCGTAAAATCTATATATCCAATAGCTCCACCATATATTCCTCTTTTATTTCCTTCTAACTCATTTATTATTTCACAAGCCCTAAGTTTTGGTGCTCCTGATAATGTACCTGCTGGTAATATTGAATCTATTGCATCTAATGCATCCTTATCTGATCTTAATGTCCCAGATACTGTAGAACCTATATGCATTACATGAGAAAACTTTTCTATACTCATATATTTATCAACTTTTACTGAATTAATTTCACTTATTTTACCTATATCATTCCTACCTAAGTCAACAAGCATATTATGTTCTGCTAATTCCTTTTCATCAGCTAAAAGTTCTTTTTCTAACTCCAAATCTTCCTCTTCATCTTTTCCCCTTTTTCTAGTTCCAGCTAGTGGGAAAGTATATAACTTATTATTTTCAAGTTTTACTAAAGTTTCTGGTGAAGCTCCTGATATCTCAATATCATTACTATAAAAATAAAACATATAAGGTGATGGATTAGTACTTCTTAAAACTCTATAAGCATCTAAAATACTTCCCTCTATTTCAGCTTCAATTTTATTTGATAATACTACTTGAAAAATATCACCCTCTTTTATATATTCCTTGGCCTTTACTACCATATTGCAATATTGCTCTTTAGAAAAATAACTCCTATAATCTGACTTTATCTTTAATGGTCTTTCTTCAGCTTTTTTACCATTAATAATCAAATCTGCCATTGCCTTTAATTCAATTTCTGCTTTTCTATAATTAACTTCTAAATTTTCAACCTTAATATTTACAATTAAGATTATTTTTTGCCTATAATTATCAAATGCTATTACTTTATCAAAAAGCATTAAATCTACATCATTAAACTTTTCTTCATCATTAGCATTTAAATTTAAGCTCTGCTCTCCATATTTTATATAATCATAAGAAAAATATCCTACAAGTCCTCCAGTAAATGTAGGCATTCCCGAAATCCTTGGACTTTTATTTTCTTTTAATATTTTTCTTATATATTCATTTGGATGCTTTACTTCTTCTTCAATAGTGGTCCCTGTAGTAATTTTTAGTTTATGATTGTAGCAAGTAAGTTCAAGCTTTGGGTCATATCCTAAAAAGGTGTATCTTCCCATTTTATTAGTACTATCAACACTTTCTAAAATAAAAACATTAATACTGATTCCCTTTAAAATTTTTAAGGTTTCAATAGGAGTTTTTATATCCGAATATAACTCCATACTTATTGGTACAACTTTATAATCTTGATTCGTAGTAATTTTTTTTACTTCTTTTAAACTTGGATAAATCATCTTTTCCCTCCTAATGTACTATTAATAATTTAAAAATTTATAATAGTATACTTACTATTAAAGAACGTAAAAAATCCCGCCCAAGACAGTATAATTTACTGTCAAGGACGGGTAGAATATACTACACCCGCGGTGCCACCTTGATTCACGAAATAATCGTACACTTTATCAGATACTAACATATCCTAGACAACTAACGTATGTCAAACGTCATAGAATACTAGGAGTAAAACTCTTTTCACTATGCCCTCAGTGGTCCATTTAATAGGCTGCGTTCTGCTTGGCTCTCATCTTTCCAAACTCTCTGTTAGTGCACGATCTATTTTTATCTCCACTTCAACGGTTTAATCTTTTACTAATTTTAACATTTTTAATAAAATATTTCAATTAATTTTGATAAAAATATTTTCGCTTAATTTAAGCACATGTATTTACTTCTTTTTCTTTTTTTTCATAGTAATTTAAAATATTTATTATAAAATTTCTTGTGTCCATATCTAGTTTTCGTGTACTTGAAAGCTCGTTGACTGAAAAGTTTCTAGTATAAAAACTATATGCTAATTCAACTATAAATCTTGAAGTATTTATAATTCTTGTGTCATTTAATAATTCCTTAAATTTAATAGTAGTGCCACAAATATATTCTTTGGCAACACTATAAACTTCATCAATACTTAATAATTTTAATACTATATATAAATCTTTATTTAATTTTCCCATAAAATTTTTAACTAACTCTATATAATTTCTTTCATGATAAGAATCTACAAATGCTATATTATTTTCCATAACTAATCACTCCTTATGTAAACATTATACTATATTAATTTGTCAATTTTGTTACAACAATCTTAATATTCTCTTAAAAACCTTTAATATATATATTCCTCCACCCCTTTTATTACAGTTTATATATTTATATTATATAGTATCGTATACTACTTTGCAATTATTCTTCATATTATATTTTTGTTAAATAACTATAAACAAAATGAGCATATCTTTTTACAGATATGCTCATTTTTAATTACTTTTTATTCTCTTTTTTATTTTTTCTAAAAATCATATTTTTTAATTTGCCCCATCCATGCTTACTATCATTATTATCTATATCTTTACTTTTTATTGCAGGCTTTGCCTTAATAATTTCATCTCTTTCTATTTTTAAAGTACTATTTATATCTTCGTTTTTTATTTGCATTTTATTACTTTCAATGTAATTTACCTGACTATTTATATTTTTCTTAGCTACTTCCTTCTTCAAGATGTTACTATCTTCTTCAATAGTAGGCTTTGAAGTATTATCATAATTTAACTTTAATATAGAAATAGCACTTTCTAGCATATATAGTTTGTTATTATCACTAGAGTATAACCCCTCAACAAGTTTCCACTTAACCTCGTCTTTTTTCTTTACCCAAGCTTTAATATTTAGTGTATCTACACCATAAGCAATATCATTAATAGAAAATACTTCATCAAAGTTTTTATAAATAATATTATTTATTTTTTCTATAATATTAACTTTAATAATTGTTTCTAAAGAATTAAATATCTTTTTATTGCTCTTTAAAATATTATTCACACTTAAATCTACTTCTTGATTTAAGTCAAATTCTTTTTCATCAATTATCATTTTTAATAATTTACTTTCCTCATTTTCTGATATGTAAAATTCATTTATTATTTCACTCTTTTCAAGTAAATCATTTAATTTATCATAAAAATAGCTTAAGTATAACAACACAATTTTATCTTCATTAACTAATTCTTTCTCTATTTCACTTATCTCATCAATTATTTTATTTAATGTTATTATACATTCATAATTATTATTTTCTATAAAGGCTTTCTTTATTTTAATGAATAGACCTTTATTTTCAATATCATCCTCTTTTGTTATTTTATTTTCTATACTTTCAATTATATGCTCTACATTACTTATTGTATCTTCTTTTTGACCTTTGCTAGTTTCTGTAATTACTTCTTCTGAACTTGTTAAAATTTCATCTTCCGTAATTATTTCTTGTTCTTTAATTTCCTCTTCTTTTAATTCCTCTACTGCTAAAGCTATTTCCTCTTCAACAATAATTTCATCAGCTATATTTTTAAACCCTAATTCAATTTCTTCTGAAATTTTTTCTAACCCTAATTGAACTTCTTCATCAATTTCTTCCATTGATATTCCGTTTGCTTTTTCTTTAGTTTCTTGAAGTTCTAAATCAACAACCTCTTCTTCTTGCTCTTTAATTTCTATACAAATTTCATCTTTTTCAAGATCATCTATAGACTCCTCTTCAACAACAAACTCTAAAATTGATTTATTCTTTTCTTCATCTTTTGTATCTTCTTTTTTCTCTTTAGAAAAATCTTCACTTAATGACTCTTGTCCACTTATTGTATATTCTTCTTTTACTTTTGTGTCATCAATAAATCTTATATCTATCTCATTAATATTATCTAAGCCAATACTACTTTCATCAATCTCTTCATTTGGATTAATATTTATATTTTTAACGTCAATATTGACAGCTTTTTTTAATATCTCTATATCTTTTTTTAATTTTTTTATTTCAGTATTGGCTAAAGCCAAGTTTATTTTTAACTTTTCTATTTCTTGTATATCTAAATGTTTTTCATCAATAGCTTTTCCCAATTTTTCATTCTCCTCTCGTGATGGATTTCAATTCTCCGTTTTATAGGCTATTTTAGCCTATTTTTCTCTTACCCAAAAACAAAGCCTTTTAAAGCTTTATTACTTGTGTCCACTGAACTTGAAATTAACTTAAGTACACTTGGTAAAAATATAGAAATTATAAATCCAATAGCACAAATTACAAATATATTATATTCCCTAGGTATTTGACCTGTATAAATTCTATAACCATGAATAGCACTAATTGCAATTGCTCCAATAATTATAATCTTTGATACTATCCAAGATGATACACTTAACACCTTACAAATTATACCTAATAATGTTAAAACAGCTATAATAGGAAGTGCTAAAATTTTTAAAGGTATTAATACTATACTAGTAACCCCTACTGACTTTTGTTTATTTGCAACTTTATTAATTCTTTTATTAACTCCATCCTTTACAGCTTGTCTTCCTATTTTGTCAGACTGTACTGCACTTTCATTTTGATAATTTTCACCTTGTCTATTATTTTTACTAAAGCCATCATTTTTACCGTTACTTGTATTACTTTTCTTAGTATTATTGTAACCTTTATTTCTTTCAGAATCATTATTTTTTTTCTTAATATTTTCTTTTTTATTTTTTATATTACTTTTCTTTTTATTTTTCTTGTTTTTAATAACTTTTCCTATAAAGTCATTTTCATATTCATCTTCACTATCAAATTCATCCTCATAGTCATTATTAAAAAACTCATTTACACTTTCAAATTCAACTTTAGATTTATATATAGGTACTTCGCTTTTTTTAGCACTTTCTTTAAGTACTTCCCTTTCTATTTCTTCTCTACTCATTATTATAGTAGCTGCATAGCTTTCATTTATATTTTGAGGTTCCTTTATATATATACTATCATTTATAGCTTTATCTTTATTTATAGCTTTATCTTTATTTATATCTTTATCTTCATTTATACCTTTATCTTCATTTATACTTTTATTCGCATCTTCTACTATAGTATTACCTATTCCATTTTCAACTTTATCTTCTTTTATATAAAGTTTCATTCCATCATTTAAATTAACAATATTTTTTTCATCTGATGCTATATTACTAGTTTCAATATTGCTATTTTCACTAAAGTCTTCACCTAAAATTTCTTTACATTTTACCTTCGAATACTCTTCAAAGCTATCCTTAGGGCAATCCCCTATAATTTTATCTTCATCGTTAACATTTCTTGATTTTTCCTTCTCTTCTACTGATTTAAATAACTTACTTACTTCTTCATCAAATACACCTTCATTTTCTTCTATTGGCTGAATTATTTCTTTTTTCTCTACATTTAACGCAGCTAATGCCTCATCAAATAATTCTATAAATTTATTTAATCTTTTTTCATCCTTAACTTCACTTTTAAAATAAGCAACTTGTTTTTCATAAGCTCTTTTAATTTCTTCTTTTGAGGCATTTTCTTCAACACCTAATACTTTATAATAATTCACAAAATCGCCTCCTTATTGTCACATTACATATTATTTATTTAAATATATAAAAGCATATGCTGTCCTTATTACTGATTATATCAATTTTATAAAAAATAAAAAGGTGCAAATTATAATAAAAAATCAAATTCATTATAATTACACCTTTTGTTTTTATAGTATCAGTTATGGTTTTATTTAACTTATATTGATGCTAGTATAAGCATTATAATTTTTAAATATAAATATGCTATATTCTGGATTAATTTCACTATATCAATATTTATTTTACAATATATTTATCTTTTCTTTAATTTTCTTTATTTTTCATCCTTTTATACATAAATAAGGTAAATATATTGCAATTTTTTAACAATATAACTATAATATAATTATTAACAAATAATAATTATTTTTTATTTCTATAATATATTTATTAATAATACAAATACTATATGTAAAAATTAAATGAGGTGAAATTATGAGTAAAATATCAATAATTGGAGCAGGTGCTATTGGTGCAACTACTGCATTTGCATTGCTACAAAGAGGAATTGCAAGAGAAATAGTAATAAATGATATAAATCAAGAAAAAGCATTAGGTGAAGTTATGGACTTAATGCATGGAAGCTCATTATGCCGTCCATGTAATGTTACTTTAGGAACTTTAGAAGATACAAAAAATTCGGATATAATTATAATTACTGCTGGCTCACCACAAAAACCTGGTGAAACAAGATTAGACTTAGTAGATAAAAACTACGCAATATTTAAAAGCTTCATTCCTAGACTTGCTGAATTAAGCCCTAATTCAATTTTACTAGTTGTTTCTAACCCAGTTGATATACTTGCATATATGACATATAAATTATCAGGATTCCCAAAAGAAAGAGTTATAGGTTCTGGAACTGTTTTAGATACTGCAAGACTTAGAAGTTTATTAGGTAAGTATTTTGGTATAGATGGAAGAAATGTTGAAGGATATGTTCTTGGAGAACATGGTGATAGTGAATTTGTAACTTGGTCTTCATTAATGGTAGGAAGTATTCCTGTTAAAAGCTTCTCTGAACAAAATTCAATAACATGGGATGAAGGAAATGAAACTGTTATTGCAGAAGATGTTAAAAACTGTGCTTATGAAGTTATAAAGAGAAAAGGTGCAACAGCATTTTCAGTTGCAATTGCATTAACAAGAATTGTTGAAGCTATTATCAGAGACGAAAAAAGTATTTTAACTGTTTCAACACTTTTAAATGACTACTATGGAGTTAGTGATGCTTACTTAAGTGTTCCAACTATCCTTGGTAAAAACGGTATTGAAAAAGTATTAAACATTCAATTATCTAAAGAAGAGCAAGAAAAATTTGTTTCATCAGCAAACTTAATGAAGCAATACATTGATAGAATTAACGATAAATAAAATTACAGTAATATAAAAATAGCCATGAAATTAATAAATATTATTAATTTCATGGTCCTATTTCTTACTTTATAATACTCTTCTAGCTCTTTTAGCTGAATCCCAACGTACATCTGTTATTCTAACAGTTTTACCTGTGTTAGGTGATTCAATCCATTGTCCATTTCCTATATACATAGCAACATGTCCAAGATTGCTATCGAATAATAAATCTCCTGGTTGTATATTATTTATAGATACTTCAACACCAGCATTTATTTGATCATAAGTGCTTCTTCCAATATTAATATTTGCCTTAGCAAATGCCCATTGCATAAGCCCAGAACAATCAAAAGCTCTTAATCCACTATCTACATACTGCTCTAATGCATCATATTTTCCTTGTGCTGCGTAACTAGGAAATCTTCCTTTTAAACTATCAATTGAAGCTCTAGTAACTAACTCACCAGCTGCACCATAAGCATAAGGTGAACCTATTTGTGATTTTAAAGCTTCTAAAACTATTTCATATGAACTAGATACAGATTCTGTACTACCAGTACTTCCTGTATTTCCACCATTATTTGTAGTTCCAGTTGTTATCTTAACATAATCAGCACTTACGTAACCTGTAGATCCATTAAAGTTAATTTTATACCAATTTCCTTCTTTTCCTGTTATAGTTACAGTTTGATTATTTAAAAGGTATCCTAAAACTAATGAATTTGATGAAGCTTCTTTTCTTACTCTAAGATTTGAAGAAACATTTACTACTACTCCAGTTTCATTCATAGCTTCACTTGATGAAGAATTTCCATTTGAAACTGAACCATTGCTTGTACTATTATTATCACTACCAGAAGATGGTTTATTTTCAGTTATATAATCCTTATGAACATAAGCTGTTGATGAATTATAAGTTATCTTATACCAACTTCCACTTTCTCCTATAATATTAACAGAATTTCCTGAATATAAAGTACCTAAAATAGTAGAACTTGTTGATGCAGCACTTCTTACATTTAATCCACCACTACTTACATTATACACATATCCCGTTTTATTAATTACATTTTCAGAAGAATTATTGCTTTCGTTACTTGCATTATTACCGTTATTTGTACTATTATTATTTGTACTTCCATTTGTAGTATTATTTGAGCTTCCATCAACTAATATATAGTCTTTATGAACATATCCATAACCACTATTATATTTAATCTTGTACCAGCTTCCTTCCACTCCAACTATACTTACTGAAGTGTTATTAGTTATATATCCTAATACTGATGCACTCGTTGAGGCTCCACTTCTTACTCTTAAATTTGAAGTTACATTAACTACCTTTCCAGTTGATGAAACTGTTGAAGATTCTGTAATTTCCTTAACATAATCTCCATGAACAAATCCACTTCCACCATTATATTTAATTTCATACCAACTACCACTTTTTGAAATAATGTCAAATGTAGCACCATTTCTTAATGTTCCAAGTACCGTTGAATTTGTATTAGCAGCTGATCTAACTCTTAAAGTTGAAGTTACATTAACTACTTGTCCTTTACTTACAGATGCCACGGCAACCCCACTATTATTAACAGTAGTTGCATTTACAGGTATAGTTTTAGCACTTAACATAGCTCCTACAACACCCGAAACAGCAATTATTTTTTTTAGCTTTTTCTTCTGCATTCTATTTTTCACATCCCCACCTATTAAAATATATATTTAGACATAATAAATTATATATTTTAATCAATGATTTTTCCATATATTTTACTACTTTTCTCATAAAATTCATTATTAAGATTAAATTTGTCATTTTAGCATTATTTTTTTATAAATTTAAAATATTATATAGATTAAAATTGTGATTTTATAATCATATTTCTGCACATAAACATCTTCAATTTATAAAATTACATTTTGTCATTTCTTCTATAAAATTATAAATTTACTTAAAACTCATATATATCTGAAAATTCAACAATGCACCTTTCAATTTTAGTTGTTTTAACCATTTTTTTATGTTCAGTTGAACAATCATTAACTGTTCTAATTGGGATAGAAAAAGTAAATTGTGTTCCTTGTCCAATTTCACTATTTACTTTTATTTCGCCCTCGTGCATTTCAACTAAAGACTTTACAAGAGCTAAACCAATTCCACTTCCCTCAGTCATTCTATTTAATTTATTATTAATTCTCTTAAATCTATTAAATATAATACCTATTTCTTCTTGTGAAATTCCAATTCCGTTATCTTTAATAGAAATTAATACATATCCATTATCAATCGATAAATTAACATCTATCTTTCCAACTTTAGTTTTATCCTTACTCGTATACTTAATTGCATTTGAAATTAAATTTAATACTATTCTTTCTATTTTTTCCTGATCACAAGCTAACATAACTTCTTCAACTTCAGTATCAAAAGTTATTTCAATATTTTTTCCTTCAACATAACTAATTACAGATGTAACCATATCTTCAACTAAATAAACTATATTACAATTCTTCATATTTAAATTATAATAACCCATATCAAACTCACTAGCATCTATAATATTAGTTACCAATCTCAATAGTCTATAGGAATTTTGTTTAATTGAATTTATATATTTATCTAAATTAAAACCATCAGCACTTATAATTTGATTGTTTTTAATACCATGCTCTATTAACTGTAGTGCAGAAAAAGTTATATTTAATGGTGTTTTAAACTCATGAGACATATTTGTAAAAAATTCATTTTTTATTAATTCTATATGAAAGGCTTCTTCATACTTTTTACTTTCTGATTCATATTTTTTCTCTTCAGTAATATCGCTTCCTGAACCTACAAAGATTTCCCACTCTTTAATATATATTCCTTTCCAATAAATAATTTTATACTCCCCATTCTTACATCTACACCTATTTGTACCTTCAAACAACTTTCCATCTATTTTACTAACCCTAGCCATAGCTATAACATTATTTTTTTCATCTGGATGAAACAAATCTTGCCACATTATATTTTTCAAATCCTCATCTGTCCATCCTAAACACTTTTGCCACTCCTGACTAACCCTAATTATTCTTCCTTGCTTATCTAAAAATCCAAGCAAATCAGTGGTTGTGTTTAAAAGCATAGAGATTTTTGCTTCCGCTCCCTCATACTTATTAACTGCTAATTTCAAATCTCTCTCTAAATTATTTATTATATTATCATTTTTCTCTTTATCATCGTATTTTTTCGGATCAAATCTCATTAAATATGCTTCTTCACTATTCCATTTCGTTTTATATACTTTTCCAATAAAACTTTCAATACATTTTTCTTTACTTCTAAAACTATATATATTATCATTCTCATTTAAAAGCTTATATGAATATTTAATATTCCAAAACAATTTACTATTATACAGTAAATCCTCTTCTAAATTCATATCTATTACTTCTTCTGCTTTATACTTTAGTTTTTCCGCAAATTTTTTATTACAAAACTTAATTATTTTACTCTCATTAATAACAACAATATAGTCGCTTACATCCTCAAATATTTTTTCCATTTTTTCCTCGTTTTTTTATTTTTCCTATTTATCTACCATTTTCGCCTTACATTCTTACTATTATATCCAACTAACTCACAATTTTCAAGATATAATTACATATAATACAAAAAAGCCACATTAAACTTTTTTAAGTTTAATATAGCTTTAATTTAAAATAAAAATTTAATTCTGCTTATGAATAACATACATTATATAATTTGATCTTTCCCACGCTTTCATAAATTCTTCTAACTTATATTTTAATCTAACACTTTTATCATCTTTCCCAGCTGGGTCATTTACTATAATCCATTTCCCATCTTTATTAACTTCAATTCCACAAACAACAATCAAGTGTCCATTTGTAGTTAATGGTGCATTTTCAATATATGGATACTCCTTCTTATTAATATCATTTGTATACTTTACACTAACTTCAATTGGATTTCCATTGCTAATTTCCCTTATAAGTGAATCTATTCCTCCATATTCAACATATGCTTTATATCCAAGGCTTCCTGCATAAGCTACATTATAAGTCCAATTCCCAAATTCATTATAATTGTAATCAAAACAACTATATGCCACATCTTCAACTTTTAAATTTTCTCCTAATCTATTTAACAACATAGTTAAACTTGTTGGACTACAAATTTTATGTGCTATTTTTTCATCTCTTTTCATTTGTGAAATACACGGAGTTTCTATCAATTTATTTATTAATTCATATTTTTTATTTTTTAAATCATTATTATTTTCTTTATAATAAGTAATTGCTACTTCCCTAATATCTGCTGCAAAGCCTTTATTATCATAATAACTAATTATTTTTAGTTCAATGGCTTTACCGCTATATCCTTCATTTATGCTTAAAGTATCAACATCAATTCTTACTTCATCACACTTACTACTTTCTGAACCTCTTTTTATATTTGTACCCCATTTTCCCCAAGACATCCATTCTGACCATTTTTTCTTTTTATCTTTCTTATTCTGAACAAAAACTCTTGCTTGAACAACAATATAAGAATTTAATGGGGTTACTGCATTCCATGAAACTATAATCTTCTTAAAATCATCAAATTTAATAACTTTAGATAAATATATCTCATTATTTTCTTCTTTTATTACCTTTAATTTTTTCTTGTTAATAAATATCATTGAATTTAAATATTTATTACTCACCTATTCTCTCCCATATTAAATAGTATTCAAATATCATTATATTTGATTAATAAAAAATTGATAATAAATTAATATTTTATATTTTTAGTGCGTATTTTATTTATTATTCTTACTTAATTTTTATATACTTTTATTTAAAAATGCTTTGTAATAAATGTGTTAAAATTCCTGTATGTTCATTAAATATATTTATTCCTATAAGAATTAAAATGATACCACCTACAAGTTCTGCATAATCTTTAAATAACCCGCCTATTTTTTTACCTGCAATTACACCAATAAAACAGACAATAAATGTTATAATGCCTATTATAGTTGATGATGAAACTATATTAACATTTAAAAATGCAAAGCTTATCCCTACAGCTAAAGCATCTATACTTGTTGCTATTGCTAATGTTGTTAATTCCTTATTTGATAATTCTTCTTCTCTTACTCTTTCTTCCTCTAAAGTTGTACTAGCTTCATTAGCAGCTTCATTTTTTTCTTCTTTTGCTTCTTTTCTATTTTCATAAAACTCATAAATCATTTTTCCACCTAAAATAGAAAGTAAAATTAAAGCAATCCAATGATCTATTGCTTGTATATAGCCTTGAAAGCTTATTCCTAAAAGCCATCCTATTAAAGGCATAGCTGCTTGGAATACCCCAAAAAACAATGCTATTTTTATAGCCATTTTTTTAGTTAAATTTTTAAGCATCATTCCCTTTGTTACTGATACTGCAAAGGCATCCATTGCTAATGCAAAACCAGTAAGTATAATTGTAATAATGTTCATATCTCTTCTCCTTCTTTTTATTATTATTTACAAAAAAAAATAACGAGATTCATGGATGCTCAAAAAAAGCATCCATGAGTCTCGTTATTTAAGATTAAGCCAGGCTTTTAACAGCCATTATGTTGACCTAACCACATTTTCATGCTAACTACTCCCTCATCAGGACTAATAAATAATAACATCTTTATTCTTTATTGTCAATTGATAATGATATTACTCTAATTTTTATTGAAAATCTTTTATTACTTTAGACATAGCTAATGCTAAATTATCATTGTGTGAATTATTTCTTATAAATATAAGCTCTTTCTTTAATGTTTTTATTTTTATTAATTCTTCATTCTCATTTGATATTACCGAAAATCCTTTTAGGTCTTTTAATGCTATTTTCTCTAAATCTCTTACTTCTTCAGCGTATCCAATCGCTGCATGTCCTATATATTCTAAGTAAAGTGTATCATTAGTTAAGATTATGTTTACTTTATCTGCAATATCTCCACCAGCTCTAGTTAGTAAATTTCCTAGAAAATTTGTAATGACATCCTTATTATTGATAAACTTTGCAACAGTAATCTTCATTAAGATATCTTCACTATTTAAATTTAATTTAAACATTAAAATCACCCCTAAATATATATATCTATTTTAATTATATAGTAATATAATCCATTTTTAAATGTTTTTTGAAATATAAAAGCCCAATATTAATTAAAATATTGAGCTTAAACTTTATATCTTTATAGGCTTATTTTAGCTACCTTGGAGTAAATGCAAATATTGAGCATAATGGGATTGCTATATTATTATTTTTCTCAATTTGATTTGTACTACTTCCAAAAAGCACACCATTTGACACTGCAACTACAGTTATTGTATATGAAGCTGCTGTATTATCAATTACATCTACTTCAATTTTTTTACCTATATATTTTGTTAATGCAGCTGCTAAATCTGCATTACAACAACAATCAGAAGTAGGTAGTGTAGTTGGTGTAATTGCTTTAGGATAAGTGATATATTTAACATTACATAATGATATAGTATATACATCTTGTGAACCAGTATTGTCCTTTACATCTACTAAATCACTATCTACGCTATATCCTGTTGATGTTACATTTCCGTTTATTGTTGTATTATAAGTCACTAGTGATATTCCTGTTTGTCCTCTTATTAGTCCCACTGCATAATTAGTTGGATCTTTACAACAGCATTCTCCTCCTGGACCTGTTGGGCCTGTTACTCCTATTCCTGTTGGACCTGTTACTCCAGTTGCTCCTGTAATTCCTCTTCCTGTTGGACCTGTTACTCCAGTTGCTCCTGTAATTCCTACTCCTGTTGGGCCTGTTA
>NZ_JAASHD010000002.1:0-99723 GCF_019734375.1 Clostridium sp. K04 | reverse complement strand
GTAATTCCTCTTCCTGTTGGACCTGTTACTCCAGTTGCTCCTGTGATTCCTACTCCTGTTGGGCCTGTTACTCCTGTTACTCCTGTAATTCCTCTTCCTGTTGGACCTGTTACTCCAGTTGCTCCTGTAATTCCTACTCCTGTTGGTCCTGTTACCCCAGTTGCTCCTGTGATTCCTACTCCTGTTGGTCCTGTTACCCCAGTTGCTCCTGTGATTCCTACTCCTGTTGGGCCTGTTACTCCTGTTGCTCCTGTAATTCCTACTCCTGTTGGGCCTGTTACTCCAGTTACTCCTGTAATTCCTATTCCTGTTGGGCCTGTTACTCCTGTTGCTCCTGTAATTCCATCAACTCCATCTCTTCCATCATTTCCTGTTGGACCTGTGATTGAAACTGCATCTACACCATCTCGTCCTGCTGGTCCTGTTGGTCCTGTGATTGAAACCGCATCTACACCATCTCGTCCTGCTGGCCCTGTTGGTCCTGTGATTGAAACTGCATCTACACCATCTCGTCCTGCTGGTCCTGTTGGTCCTGTAATTCCTACTCCTGTTGGTCCAGTTACTCCTGTTGCTCCTGTTACTCCTGTTGCACCAGTTACTCCTGTTGCACCAGTTACTCCTGTTACTCCAGTTACTCCAGTTACTCCTGTTACACCTGTTACTCCAGTTACTCCTGTTACTCCAGTTGCTCCAGTTACTCCTGTTACTCCAGTTGCTCCAGTTACTCCTGTTACTCCTGTTACTCCTGTTACTCCTGTTGCTCCTGTTACTCCAGTTACTCCAGTTACTCCAGTTGCTCCTGTTACTCCTGTTGCTCCTGTTACTCCAGTTACTCCTGTTGCTCCTGTTACTCCTGTTGCACCAGTTACTCCTGTTACTCCAGTTACTCCTGTTACACCTGTTACTCCTGTTACTCCAGTTACTCCAGTTGCTCCTGTTACTCCAGTTGCTCCTGTTACTCCTGTTACTCCTGTTGCTCCTGTTGCTCCTGTTACTCCTGTTACTCCAGTTACACCAGTTGCTCCTGTTGCTCCTGTTGCTCCTGTTACTCCTGTTACTCCTGTTGCACCAGTTACTCCTGTTACTCCTGTTACTCCTGTTGCACCAGTTACTCCTGTTACTCCTGTTGCTCCTGTTACTCCTGTTGGTCCTGTTAATCCTATTAATCCTATTCCTGTTGGTCCTGTTGGTCCTGTTGGACCTGTTATTCCACCAAAAGAACCAGTTGGACCTGTTGGGCCTGTTGGGCCTGGAGGGCCTGGAGGGCCTGGCATAATTTGATAGCAAATAATTCTTCCCTTGCAATCTCTTATGCATTTACACCATCTATTCGAAGTTTCATCATATATCCATTCCTGATTATGACAATAAAACTGATTATTATCCATACTTCATCCTCCTTTGCGATACTATCGTAACAATAATATATGTTTTAATAAAACAAAATGTGTATAAGCGCAAAATTATTGCTTCTTATCGAATCTTGAAAGAAATAACCCTCAAAAAATTTCTTTTATAAAAACACTTGTTGCTCCTAGATTATAATATTCTATCATCATAAAAAATCATTTGATCCACCTAATTTATAGCCATATTTTACAAAAAAATAATCACAACATCTTGGATACTTCCCAAGAAGTTGTGATTATCTCCTTAAATTTTTTATTTTTCTTCTTTACTCATTTCTTTTGCAACTTCATTAATTACTTTATTAATTTCATCTATTGCTTCTTCTTCACTTTTTACACTAACATCTTCATCATTCTCATTTTCTTCAGAGCTATCCCCATAATTATTTCCATTATTATTTCCACAATAAATTCCCTTTTTAATAGGTGCTATTAAAAATCCAGCTACTGCACCAGCAAAGAAACAAGCTGCCCCTAACAATACCTTTTCATCTAACTTCATATATAACCTCTCCTAAATTAATTATTTTTCTCTTAAAATTTTAACGATATTTTAGTTATATGTTTATAAATTCAATAATATACCGAAGCAAATATAGAATTAGATTTTATTATTTATTTAAATAAGGTAATACATCTTGAGAATAGGCTCTTAATACCTCGCCTACACTCCAAGCTTGAGAATAACATCCTCTTCCTGTTGAAGCAAAATCACCATCAAATATTTCAGCAATACCATTAATACATCCATCTTTCATAGTATCTTCAAAAACCTTACACATATGATTTGCTTTTTCTATAGCCTCTTTAGAATAGTCATTAACTTTACAATATGCTGTTATAAATCCTCCAATTAAGAAAGCCCAAGTAGTTCCCATATGATATGCACAATCTCTATCAATTAATTTTCCTATATATTTCTTTTTATAATCCTTGTCCATAAATGAAAGAGAACGTAATCCATAAGTTGCATATAAATGCTTATATACTGTACTAACTATTTTCTTTTCTTTTTCTCTATCTAAAACTGCAAATGGCAATGATACTGCCCAAATTTGATTTGGTCTTATTTTATCATCATTTTTATCAACTACATCATAAAGACAATTTTTTTCTTCATTCCAAAATTTATTATTAAATGATTCTTTTACTCTACAAGAAAGCTCTTTATATTCTAAAGAATCATCTCCAAATTTCTCACATAACTCTTCCATTATTTTCAACGCATTATACCATAAAGCATTAATTTCAACTGGTTTTCCATGTCTAGGTGTAACAACAAAATCTCCAACTCTAACATCCATCCATGTTACTTGATCAAGACCTCCACCAGCAAATACTAATCCATCACTATCCATTCCAATTGAAAAGTCTGTTTTAGTAGAATAAGCCTTATATATTTCCTTTAACTTTGGATATAGCTTTTCTTTAACAAATTTATAATCACTTTCATCACCAGTATACTTTAAATACTTATAAACTGCTTGAAAATACCAAAGCGAAGCATCTACTGTATTATATCCAGGCTCAGTATTCTCATCTGGAAATACATTAGGAACTAGTCCATTTTTAATATATCTTGCAAAAGACTCTAAAATTTCTCTTGCTTCATCAAATCTTTTAGTAACTAAAGTAAGACCTTCAAAAGCAATCATTGTATCTCTGCCCCAATCTGTAAACCATGGTAATCCTGCTAAAACAGTCTTTAGCCCTGTACTTTCTCTATTAACAATGAAATGATCACCTGCTTTAACTAAATTATTTGCAAAGTCATCATTTAAATTAGCATTTTCAACTAAAGCTTCAGCTCTCTTTTTATATTCATTCACTATTTCAAATCCACTTTTTTCATTTAATCCTTCAATAGTACATTTAACGTAAAATCTTTTCTTTTCAAAAGGCTTTAATTCAATATGAACTTCATAAGGTGTATAATGATTATCTACCCCTAGGAAACCTGTTCTATGATCTATCATATAAAAATGATTTTCTTCCATTAAATAGTTTGGTGTTGCCATACTTGTAGGAATTAAACTTCTATCATAGAAATCTCCTTCCGAAGTATAAAAGTCTATTTTTATATTCTTATCTTTCTCAGGTATTAAAGTTAATATTTTTCCACTAGTCTTTACATCAAATTTTAAATCCCCTCTTTCACTAGTTTCTCCAGCCTCTCTATAATTAAATAAAGGTACTACTTTTAATGTTGCACTTTCACTTCCATTTTCAATTTCATAACATACAGCAACAGTATTATGTCCATATTCTATCGATATAGTTTTTTTAATAGATACATCTTCAATTGAATAATAATATTCTGGTACCGTATCCAAAATAAACTGCTCCAAATATTCTTGTCCATCTTTTGAAGTTCCGATATATTGTTGTGATGTTAAATCATACTCTCTATCATTAATTATAATTTGTTCTTGCGTTCTTGTTAAAATTAATTTTCTATTTACTGGTGCATTTAAGGATGCAATTAAATATCCATGAAATGCTTGAGCACCTCCACCAGCAACTGTATGATTTGCATACCCACCAATACCGTTACCTATAACCCATGATAGCTCATTTCCAGACTCAATATTCTTCCACATTCCTCTTCCATACTTGTACATCTCTATTCCCCTCCTGTAACTGTTATCATATCTATATTGAAATTATACATAAGTTTTAATATACAAACAATAAAACAAATATGCTACTTTTATATTAAAAATGCTATTACATTCAAAAAGAGTAAGATTTATAAATATAAATCCTACTCTTGCATTTTTTATTAGTGATGAGCATCAAAATTTCCTTGACTAATTGCCATACGTTCTGCAGAAAGATTTGCAACAACCTCATTAAGAGTCCAATTAATTGATGTTTCAGTTACTGTAGCCTTTAATACATTATTAATTTTTAGCTTTCTTAAGTTTTCTAAAAATACATTTATTTTTGCAGGTGATAATGCATTAAATATTATGGCTCTTTCTTTTCTTCCATCAGTACAATCTGATTTTATATTATTTTCTAGTATATCCTTCATAACTGTATCAGCATTTTTAGGATATAAAACTATTTGGTCTCTAACCCCTAAAAGTGAAGCATATCCTTGAATTGATTTAAGTTCTTTTCCTCCTATGTTATAAATAACTACACAAGCTCTTCCTTCTACTTGTGAATTATCATTCATATCTAATTTTGTAAATGTCATAAATAAACCTCCATTTTTTTCAATTCAACTGTCAATATAAATTATATCCTAATTATAACATAAAATTCATGTATTATGTAATTAAATAATAATAACTATTATTTAATTATTATTACAGTAAAATTAAATATACATTTACCTTCCACCTATCTTTTTATACAACTCATCTTTATCAATTATTTTTCTTTTAACTTTTAATTCTCCAATACTATTAACAACATTAGACCAAGTACTATATTCTTGAAATGGATTACTTCCTGCTTTTGCTTTTAACCATGAATTTAGAGTACTAGGAACATCCCCATCAACAGATAACAAATCTCCACTTTCATCTCCTAGAAGCCTTCTTCCTAAAAGTCTTATAGACTCTAAGTCTAATAATGAATTTGCCTTATTACTTATCTTCATTTCATATGGCATTAAATGTTCAATTGATTTTGCTACTGATAACAGCCTTTCTCCTTCCCTTACTGAATACCACCAACCTCCAATTAATACGCCATAACGTCTACTGGTAGAAACAAAATAACTGTCAATTGTAATTCCATTGTGAGTCAATTCATTATAATGTAAAAAACAACTAATATTATATAAATTACTCAACACCCAACTTGCTGTATTAACTGACACCTTTCCTTTATAATACGTTAATAAATCTCTTAATAAAATTAAGTCTTCTTCTTTTTCAAATACTATTCCTATCTTCCCAGTTACTGTCCTAAAACTTGTAATAATTCTAGGCATATATTTACTAAATTCTTTTTCCATATCATCATTTGCATATTTAAAATTTTTTATTTGCTTTAAAGCATTTAAAGCAAATTTTTCATTTTCTTCATTAAACAAATATAATACAATTTCATTTCCTATATACATTTTTCCTAATTCAAAATTATGACTAATTCTAAATTTCATCATATAATATTTGCCATCACTTTTTTTTAATTTTATCATACCCGGCTTATTCCATATTCCCTTTTCTATATTTGACTCAGCCTCTTTATAAAGCTTGTTTATTTTTTCTGTAACTTCAATATATTCTTGTTTCTGCTCATTTAAATCTGGATGGTAAATCTTCATTAGCTCAACATACTGTTTTTTCATAGTTTCAATATCCTCACTAAATAATTCAGAAGGATATTTTATTTTTCTTATTTCTTCAATAGTAAGCATTTAACCCTCCTTAATTTGAACACTCTAATTAAATCATAGTTTATATTTATGAACTTAAAATAATTATTATGTAATTATTTATAAATCTATTTTCAAATATTTTCCAATTTGCTATAATATACTATAGGTTAGGGATAATTTAGATATATGAGGGATTGGAGTGTTTTATTATGAATAATGAACTAAAATTTAAAATATATAATAAACTTTCAAAAAAATGCTTTAAAGTAACCAGAATAGATTATATAGATAAACAAGTTTATTACTATGATAAAGATGAGGAAGAAATAATAGCCTTAGATGATTGTATTTTACTAATGCCTACTGGAATATGTGATTCTTTAGGTCGTGAAATTTTTGAAGGGGACGTTATTATTTATCAAGAAAATAGTTTTACTTATAAAAAGACTGCAGAAGTAGTTTATGAAAATGGCTGTTTCGTAGCAAAACAACTTTTATCTGGTACTATAGAACAAACAGCTTTAGATGAAGGTATGTATATTGATCAATTTAAGGACCTTTTATTTTCAACAACCTTTTCTACTTACAAACCTGTTAAAGTAATCGGTAATATATTCACTTATAAGCTAAGTAAAAATAACAGCAAAATTAAAATACCTATAAAATTATAATTTTATTTAAATTTAAAAGAAGAGTTTGAATATATAAATATCAAGACTCTTCTTAATTTATTTTATTAATTATACTTCCATTATAATTGGTACTATTATAGGTTTTCTCTTTGTTTTACTATATATGAATGAACCAATATCACTTCTGATATTATTTTTAATCTCAGACCATTTAAACACGTTATTATCTATAGACTTTTGAATGCTTTCATAAGAAATTTCTTTTATTTCATTTACTAATTCTTCTGATTCTCTAACATATACAAATCCTCTTGTAATTATATCTGGTCCACCAACTATTGCACGACTTTCTTTTTCAATTGCAACAATAACATTAATGATACCATCTCTAGATAAGTTCTTTCTATCCCTTAATACTATATTTCCTACATCACCAATTCCGCTTCCATCAACTAATATATTACCTGCTTGAACCTTTTTAGCAATACATGCTGATTTTCTACTTAAGCTTAATACATCACCATTTTCTAATATAAATGATTTTTCTTTTTCTAAACCAACTTCTTCAGCAATTAAAATATGTTTTCTTAAATGCTTATATTCACCATGTACTGGCACAAAATATTTTGGTTTTAATATTGAATGTATAAGCTTTAGTTCTTGTTCACAAGCATGACCTGAAACATGAATTTCTTCAATTGACTTATAAATAACTTCTGCTCCCTTATGAGTTAATTCATTTATAACCCTTGAAACAGCCTTCTCATTTCCTGGTATTGGACTAGCAGAGATAATTATCATATCATCTTTTTCAATTTGTATATTTTTATGTGTAGATGCAGCAATTCTAGTAAGAGCTGACATAGGTTCTCCCTGACTTCCTGTAGTTACAATAGTTATTTGATCATTGTTATAAAGTCTTAAATCCTTTAAATCAACTAATAACCCTTCTGGCATATCTAAATATCCAAGCTTAACTGCAACATCTGATATTTTTTCCATACTTCTTCCGCTAAATGCAACTTTTCTTCCATACTTAATTGAAGAATTAATTATTTGTTGTAATCTATGAATGTTAGAAGCAAAAGTCGCAACAATTATTCTTCCTTTTCCTTTGGAAAATAAATTATCTAACTTTTCCCCAACTGTCTTTTCTGACATGGTATATCCTGGATGACAAGCATTTGTACTATCTGCCATAAGTAATAGTACTCCTTGCTTTCCAAGCTTTGCAAATCTTTGTAAGTCAATTACATTTCCATCAACTGGAGTGAAGTCTACCTTAAAATCCCCAGTATGAACTATTATTCCTAGTGGAGTATGAATTGCTAATGAACAACTATCAGCAATACTGTGATTTGTTCTTATAAATTCAACTTTTAATTTATCTAATTTTATTATATCTCCAGGTTTTACAACATTTAAATTAACAATATCAAGCATCTTATGCTCTTCAAGCTTGCTTTCTATTAATCCAACTGTTAAGTTAGTTGCAAATATAGGAACATTAACTTGTTTTAAAATATAAGGAATTGCCCCTATATGATCTTCATGTCCATGTGTTATAAAAAATCCCTTTACTTTTTCTATATTATTAACTAAATATGTTACATCTGGAATTACTACGTCTATCCCGTACATTTCTGAATCTGGGAAAGTCATACCACAATCTACTACAACTATTTCATCCCCATACTCTATTACTGTTATATTTTTTCCTATTTCACCAAGTCCACCTAATGGTATGACCTTTATCTTCTTCTTGCTTTCCATCTAAATCCTCCATACTTTATATATCACTACTCTAATTTATTGTACAAAAATAAAAGTTGTATAAAATCAACTCTCTATTATTTATTGATATTCTTTTATAAATTAATACGTTCAATTCACTTAATTAACAAAAATACTTTAAAAGTTATTTTCTTAACATTGCATTTACAAAGCTTAACATCTGACTATGTTAATTCATTCCTTGTTTAATGTTGCTAAGCCGTATTTAAATATAATTTTCACGTCCTAATTATATAAAACAACTTAAATAAATACACTTAAGTTTTCCTAAATATATTCATTTAACTTATTTTATTTCATAAGTCATTATATCCAATTTGGAACTTTTTTTCAACTAAATTTATATTTGTTGAAAATGTAAGAACAAAAAAAGAATATTATCTTTTACATATTGAACTGCATTACCCCAATTTTATTTTGATTAGCAATATTCATTATTTTTAGTAGTAATAAAACTTAATTTCCTCTTCATTCACTTTAATGTATTTATCTTCTTTATAGATTTAAATTTTTTCATAAAAATGACCCTAAGGTAAGCATTTATTAAATACTTACTTTAGGGTCATAAAAACTTAAATTAATTCTAGTAACTTTAAAACATGTGTTGCTATATTTCTCTCTTTACCTTTATATGGATAAGAGTGAATATGAATTGCTGGGTTGAAATTTAATTCTATGATTGCATAATTAGTATTTTCATCACTATAATCTTCTAGCATCATATCCACACCACAGATTTTAGCACCTGCTGCTTTTGCTGCATTTACTGCAATATCTTTAAATTTTTGTGGAATATCATCTGTATAATCTACACTATCTCCACCAGTACTTATATTAGAATTTTCTCTTAAGTACACTATTTCATCCTTTTTAGGTATATAATCAAAATTCTTTCCTTGTTGTTTTAAGAATAATTCTGCATTTTCCTCTAGTCTTATTTTTTCTAAAGGTGTAACATACCCTTTACCTCTTAATGGATCTTGATTTTTAATTTCTACAAGCTCTGTTATAGTCTTTTTACCATCACCAATAACATTTGCTGGTACTCTATGAAGTATTCCAACAACTTCATCATCAATAACTAAAAATCTATATTCTTTTCCCTTAATAAACTCCTCAATAAGAACAGTATTATCATTTTTAAATGCTATTTCAAAAGCATGAATAATATCTTCTAAGTTAGCTCCATTTGGGAAAATATTAATTCCAATTCCGAAGTTTGTGCTCTTAGGTTTTATTACTATTGGCTTATTAATATAATTTGCTGCCTTAATTTTTGCTTCTTCAATACTGTTAAACTCATCACCAAGTGGAACTTTAACTCCCTTTTCAGCTAATACCTTTTTAGTTACAGTTTTATTTTCCATTATTAATACTGAAACATAGGTGTCTTTTGATGTTTTAGTTGCTTGCTTAACATATTCTATTTTTTCATTTTTCTTTAAAGATATAAAGTTTTCACTTCTATCTACTATATTTACAGTAATACCTCTTTTAATAGATTCCTTCATTAAAATTTGTGTGGATAACTCTAAATCTTCATATCCTTCTAACTTAAATCTATTTTTATAAGCATCATTTTTATATTCTTTAGCTAAGTTTAAGAATGTATTAATATATCCATTTTCCTTTATAATTTCAGAAATTCTATAAGCATAAGTTAACTTACTATCCTTAACCTTTTCTATCATATTATTTATAATTTCTTCAAAGTTTAAATTTAGCTTATTATTAACTTCTTTAACTTCATTTAAAATTTCTAATCCATATTGAATTCTATTAATATTTTTTCCATCTTTCTTTAATTCAATATCCTTAAGCCCTGAAACAGCAATCAATTGTTGATTTTCTAATGCTTCTTCTTGCCATTTATCAAAATTGCTTTCCTCTTTAACCAATAGATATATATTAAATATTTGTAGGAATTTTAAATCCTCTAAACTTATTCCACCTTTCTCAAATGGATTAATATCAATAGTTCTATACTCTAAATACTTAATTCCATCATTGATTAGTGATTCCATAAAATTGCTTGTATCACTTGGTTTTAATCTAACTTGACTATAAATTTCTTTATGACTTTCAATAAGACCATCACTTAAATACTGTTTTATACTTTTAATATGATCTTCTACAGTGCTATAGCTTGGGAATAAATCTACTTTATTTTTATAACCACATTTTCCATTTCTATGTGAAATAGCTCCATTACTACTATATCCATGCTTAGTTAATTTCATTAATGGACATTTATTTTCACCTATAAAACTTTCATGTACTATTGGTGCTGCTCCTAAAAGATATACTATAAGCCATCTATATCTAAGATAATTTCTGGCTACTTTTAAGTAAACACTATTTTTAAATTCTTTGTATGATTCCTTTTTACCACTTACTTCGTATAATTTATTTATTATATTTTCATCAAATGAAAAATTATAATGAATTCCTGATATAAGTTGCTTTTTCCCACCATATTTTTTTAATAACTTTTCCCTATACTCTTGAGCTTCTTTACTATGATTTTCAAATTTTGCAACAGGTATTTTATCATCATCTGGAATAATACATGGCATAGATTCTGGCCATAAGTATTCATCACCTATTTCCATAGCAACAATATCATAAAGTGCTCTAGTAAAGTTATATGCTTCTTCTGTTTTTTTGAAAGCTGGTGTAATTACCTCTACTTGACTTTCTGAAAAGTCTGTTGTTATATATGGATTTCTTGCCTTATCTCCAAATATAATCGAATGATCTGTTTCTGCTAGAAATCCTTCTGCATCTAATCTTAGCGTTTCTCTTTCGATACCAAAATTCCCACTTACAATTTCATTGCCAGTAAATAGATCTTTTATTTTATTTAACATTACTTTATTATCTCCTTACTAATTTAATGGTTTGTATTCCTCTCTTAAAGATCCTATTATAATATTTCTAACATCTTCACTTAAAGTTTTTTCTTCATCTTTTGTTAAATTTACAGTTTCAATTGCTTTATGAAATGTAACTGTAATTGTTGAAGGTTTAAACTTATTATTCTCTTCAAAGGATGTAAATGATGCATCAATAGTAACAGGGACTATAGGAACTTTAGCTTTTGTTGCAAGCTTCATGCTTCCTTTTTTGAAAGGTAATGTTTTTCCATCTAAACTTCTAGTTCCCTCTGGAAAAATCATCATAGAATAACCTTCTTTTAAATTTTTAACTCCCTCACTTATCATTCTTACTGCATCTCTCGGATTTTGCCTATCTAAAGCAATACACTTTCCTTTTGATAACCAATAACTTAATATTGGAATCTTAAGTACTTCTTTCTTTGCTATAAATCCTACTGGTTTGTTAAGGGAATAAAAAATTACTGGAATATCTAATATACTTGTATGATTCCCTACAAATAAACAAGTCTTATCAGGTATATTTTCTCTTCCTTCTACTCTTATATCCATCCCTACAACATTTATTGTGAACTTAGACCATAAATATATACTTCTTGATGCATATTCTGTTGCCTTCTCTAACCCTTGTGTTCTTTTTATATGTTCATACTTGAATCCTTTTAATCTAGCATAAATCATATAAAACAAGTATTTTACTCCTTTGATTAACACAATATTTTCCTCCTAGTTATTGTTTTATAAATTATTCTAATGTCAATTCTACCATAATTATCATACTTTTTCACACATAAAAAAACAGTATATTGTTAAAGCTTGTTTAACAATATACTGAAATAAATTATTTATTATTTAAATGGATTTTCTGTTTTATAAAGCATTCCTTTAGGTTGATTGAAACCTACTTCTTTAACTCCTAAGTAGTTAAATACATTTGTTATAGCTTTTCCAAAATGTCCAAATGCAACTGCTCCATGATGTGGATATCTTCCTTCTATTAATACATGTCTATAGAATCTTCCCATTTCTGGAATTGCAAATATTCCAATTGATCCAAATGATCTTGTTGCAACTGGTAATACTTCACCTTCCGCAACATATGCAGTTAATTCAGCATCTGCATTACTTTGTAATCTAAAGAATGTAATTTCTCCTGGAATAATATCTCCTTCTAAAGTACCTCTAGTAATGTTTGGTTCTTGATTTGGTTCTAAGCTTCTAGCCATAATCATTTGATTTTTCATGTTCTTGAACGATAATTTACATGCTGGAGTATTTCCACAGTGGAATCCCATAAATGTATCTTTTAATGTATAGTTAAATTTATCTTTGATTTCAGAATCATACATATCTCTTGGTACACTGTTGTTAATATCTAATAATGTAACAGCATCTTTACTTACACAAGTTCCAATATACTCACTTAATGCTCCATAAATATCAACTTCACATGATACTGGAATTCCTCTTGAAACTAATCTACTATTTACATAGCAAGGAACAAATCCAAATTGAGTTTGGAATGAAGGCCAACATTTGTTAGCAAATACTACGTATTCTCTAGATCCTTTATGAGCTTCCATCCAATCTAATAATGTTAATTCATATTGAGCTAACTTAGGTAATATACCTGGCATTTTATTTCCTTGTCCAAGCTCTTTTTCCATGTCAGCTATAACTTCTGGAATTCTTGGATCATTTGCATGTTCATTAAATGCTGCAAATAAATCTAATTCTGAGTTTTCTTCTATTTCAACACCTAAGTTATATAATTGCTTAATTGGTGCATTACATGCTAAGAAGTCTTGTGGTCTTGGCCCAAAAGATATAATCTTTAAATTTTGTAATCCTAAAAGTGTTGTAGCAACTGGTTCAAATTCCTTAATCATATCAGCAACTTCTTCATAAGTTCCTACTGGATATTCTGGAATATATGCTTTAATGTTTCTTAATGCTAAGTTATAGCTAGCATTAAGCATACCACAATAAGCATCTCCTCTTCCTCCAACTAAGTTGTTTCCTGTTTCCTCAGCAGCAGCTACAAACATAACTGGTCCACCAAATTCTTTTGCAAGTAATGTTTCTGCCGTTTCAGGTCCAAAGTTTCCAAGGTAAACAACTAATGCATTTACTCCTGCTTCTTTAACTTCTGCTAAAGCTTTTCTCATATGAACTTCACTTTCAACTGTTGTAGGACATTCATAAATTTCTCCATAAGTTTCTTTATATGCTGCAACAACAGCTTGTCTACGTCCTGCTGATAATTCCATTGGGAAGCAGTCTCTACTAACTGCAACAATTCCTAATTTTACATCTGGTATATTCTTAAAATTCATAATTAATTCCTCCAATTTTTATGTTTTATTTTATTTAAAATTCTTTATTTGATTTATCTTGTTATAATTACTTTAAACAAATATTCTTGCCCTTAAGTCCAATAAACGCTCCTTGTGCTCCAAGATCTGTTTCTGGATGCCCAATTAACCATTTATTTTTAGCAAATAATAATGCATCTTCACCTTGTTTTTCTATAGTAGCTTCTAATTCTGTATTTGTATCCTTTGGTAATATTACTACACATCTAAATCCACCTTCATTAGCATTACAAGGTGCATAATGTAATGTAGTTCCATAAACTTCTATAGCAGTTCCCGCTGGAACAAATATAGCTTCAATATTTGAAGTATCATACGAGTAATCGTCTTCAATGTCTTTTTCTAAACCTAATAGTAAAATTAAATCAGTAACAGCTATATTAATTTCACTAGTTCTGTGATATTCAACTGCATTTAGCATATAGTTATTTCCATTACAATAACCTATTTGAATATCTAATCCTCCAAATTCTCTGTTCTTAAAGTCTTTAGCTACTTTTAACTCTTCTAATTCCTTTATTGAAGGCTCATATATAACTCCTTCTGGCAATGGAGTTTCTTCCATTTTATTTAAAAGTTCCTTAACATCATAATTATTAAGTACCTTACCATACTTTTTAAATTCAATGTCATTGACATTTTTTATAACCATTTAATTCAACTCCTTTTATATGGGAGTACAAGCCCATTTAACCCTTTTATTTTCCTTGATATTCAACAATATTTATTTTAAATACATAATTTACAATTTAATGTGTGTAAGAAGTAATATGTTTTACTAGGGCTTGTACATATTAAATTAATAGCTAATTTAATTAGCTAATTAATTTCATTATTACCTTCCTATTTATGAACCTTAAAAGTCCATCAATTGGAAAATTGTTCTTAAAATAATTTCATTATTTCATTAACAACATTTTCTACTGTAAATCCAAATTGTTTAAATAAAGCATCTGCATTTCCTGATGCACCAAATGTATCTAGCGAAATTATTCTTCCATCTAATCCTACATATTGATACCATCCAAATGAAGTTAAAGCTTCAACAGCAACTCTCTTTCTAACGCTATTTGGAAGTACACTTTCTTTATATGCTTCATCTTGAGCATTGAATATTTCAAAAGATGGAATACTTACTACCCTTGCATCTATTCCCCTTGCTGCTAATTCATCTGCAGCTTTATAAATAAGTTCAACTTCTGAACCTGAAGCCATTAAAATTACATCTGGAATTTCTTTCTTAGAATCTTTAAGGATATATCCACCCTTTAATGCTCTCTTTGCACATCCATCATATAGTGGTAACTTTTGTCTAGTTAATACTAATGAAGTTGGAGTGCTTCCATTAGTTACTGCATAATACCAAGCTGCTGCTGTTTCCTTTGAGTCTGCTGGTCTAAATACAGTCATATTTGGCATACTTCTAAGTGCTGCTAATTGTTCTATTGGTTGATGAGTTGGCCCATCTTCCCCTACTCCAATACTATCGTGAGTTAACACATAAGATACTGGTAAATTCATTAATGAAGATAATCTCATTGCACCCTTCATATAATCACTAAATACAAAGAATGTTGCACAAAATACTTTTAATCCACCATGAGCATACATACCATTTGCTATAGCGGCCATTGCATGTTCTCTAACTCCAAAATGAAGATTTCTTCCACTTCTATCTTCTGCTGAAAAATCACCTTTTCCAGTCATATAAGTTTTATTAGATGGCGCTAAATCAGCTGATCCTCCAATTAAATTAGGAATTAAATTTGCTAATCTATTTATCATAATTCCTGAAGATTCTCTTGTAGCCATTTCTTTATCAAAGCTCCAAAGTTCTTCATTATTTAATAGTGATTCACTATCTATTTCTCCAGACATCCATTTAGAATATTCTTCTGCTAATTCTGGATATTCATTTTTATATCTTTCAAATAAATTATTCCAAGAATTTTCTTTTTCTACTCCAGCATTAATATACTTGTCCATATTTAAATATACTTGCGCTGGAACATAGAAATCTTCTTGCTTCCATCCTAAGTTTTCCTTCATTGCTTTTACATTTTCAGCTCCTAAAGGTTCTCCATGAGCTGATGCTTTTCCTTGCTTTGCAGGACATCCAAATCCAATTTGATTTTTAACTATTATCATTGATGGTTTAGTAGTTTCTTTCTTAGCTTCTTCTAAAGCATTTTCAATTGCTTCAATATCATTTCCATCATTCACTTTAATTACTTGCCAGTTATATGCTTCATATCTCTTTGCTACATCTTCTCTAAATGCTATATCTGTATTACCTTCAATAGAAATATTATTTGAGTCATATAAAACCACTAATTTTCCTAATCCTAAAGTTCCTGCAAGTGAAGATGCTTCTCCTGAAATTCCTTCCATTAAGCAACCATCGCCAACAATAGCATAAGTATTGTGATTAACAACTTCATATCCTGGTTTATTAAACTTTTCTGCTAAATGAGCTTCTGCAATTGCCATACCAACAGCATTACAAATACCTTGCCCTAAAGGTCCTGTTGTTATTTCAACACCTTGAGTATGTCCATATTCCGGATGACCTGGTGTTAAACTTCCTACTTGTCTAAAATTCTTTATGTCTTCCACTGTTATTCCATATCCAAATAAATGTAATAAAGAATATTCAAGCATTGAACCATGACCTGCCGATAATACAAATCTATCTCTATTATCCCATTTTGGGTTCTTACCATTATGATTCATATTGCTCCATAATGTATAAGCCATTGTTGCAGCACCGAGTGGTAATCCTGGATGTCCTGATTTTGATTTTTCTATTGCATCAGCAGAAAGTACTCTTATTGCATTTATGCATAATTTATCTAATTCTTTACTCATATTTAACTCCTTCTCATTAGCCCTTAATGACTTCTATTTAACAAATAACTATATATCCCCTAGAGGTATAGTATTAAAACTTTTATATTATTTTCTTTACCTCTAGGGTGATATATTACTTTCCGAAAGCTGCTGCCCACTCTGCCTTAAATTTCTCTAATCCTGCATCTGTTAATGGATGTTTAACCATTTGCATTACTAAGGCATATGGTACTGTTGCTATATGTGCACCTGCTCTAGCTGCTTCTATAACATGAATTGGATGTCTAACACTTGCAGCAATTATTTCTGTATTTATTCCATGCACTTCAAATATTTCAGCAATTGTTCTTACAAGTTCCATACCATCCATAGATATATCATCTACTCTTCCTAAGAATGGGCTAACATAAGTTGCTCCAGCATTTGCTGCTAAAAGAGCTTGGTTGGCAGAGAAAATTAATGTTACATTAGTTTTAATTCCTTCTCTAGCTAATACCTTAACAGCTTTAAGGCCTTCAACTGTCATTGGAATTTTAACAATCATATTTTTATGAATAGCAGCAATTTCTCTACCTTCTTTTATCATTCCTTCTGCATCTTCACTTACAACTTCTCCACTTATAGGGCCATCAACTATTTCTGTTATTTCCTTTATAACTTCATTAAAGTCTCTTCCTTCTTTAGCTATTAATGATGGATTTGTTGTTACTCCACAAATTACTCCCATTTCATTTGCTTCTTTAATATGTTCTACGTTTGCTGTGTCTAAAAATAACTTCATTCAAAACTCCCCTTTATATTCAAATTATTATTTAATGACTTTTTAAAACTTATTTCAAAAGTTTCTTTATAAAAAGGCAGCCTTTATTTATCTGCCCTTTATCGTAAAACATCCATGTTACACAGTATTACTAAGATATATATTTTGAAAACATCTTAATTCAAAAATGCTTCTAATGGAACCATTGCAGCTCCTACTAAATATGATCCCTTAAATTCTGTAACATCAATCTTACAATTCTCCTCATTAGTGAATAAATTGTCCTTATAAACAATATTTCTTAAATACTCTATATTTTCTTTTAATAGAATATTTATATCTCCTCCTAAAACTACGCAACTTGGATCTAATAACATTGTTAAATTAGAAATTCCTATACCAAGTATATTAAAATACTTTTCTAAAGCCTCATGTGTAGCTTTATCTCCATTTTCAAATAAAGATATAAATTCATCTATATCATCTATTTTATAATTACTGATTTTATTATATTCTTCTAATAATGCATTAGTTGATGTATATGCTTCTAGACATCCCTTAGAACCACATTTACATGGCTTTCCATCAATAGCAATTTTAATATGTCCCATTTCACCAGCTGCATTATTACTTCCTCTGTAAATTTTACCATCTATTATTATTCCTAAGCCTAATCCATCTGTTATTGATACATATAAAAGATTACTTAATATATGTTTTTTATTTAAGAATTCATAATAAGCTGATAAATTTGCTTCATTATCTATAAAAATAGGAACATTAAACTCTTTAAAGCTTTCTTTTAAGTTATAATTTTCAGCTCCTAATAAATAACAATTTTTAATTATTCCTTCTTCTGAATCTACTGTACCCGGAATTGAAATTCCTATTCCCAATAACTTATCTATAGAAATATCATTTTTCTTTAATATTTCCCTTAGATTTTCCTTAGCAATGGCAACTATGCTTTCGATTCCATCATTATTATGTCTTATTTTAATATCTTCTATAATTTCTTTTTTTAAATTTATTAAAGATAACTTTACATGACGAGGAGTTAGCGCTATTCCTAAAGCAAATCTACAATTTTCATTGATTTTTAAAGCCATTGCTTTTCTTCCACCTGTAGATTTTAAAGACCTTACATCACTAACAATCCCTTCATCCTTAAGCTCTGATATATTAGTAGAAACTGTTGTAATACTTATGTCTAAACTTCTTGAAATATCTAATTTAGTTATTTCATCTTTTTCTAGTAATAACTTAATTATTTTTTTTCTATTTGTTTCTTTGATTTTACTATGATTTACTTCCATCAAATTATGCCTTCCCCTCTTAGTTAAATTATCCTGCCTTAAATATCCTTTAATCTTGGATAAAGCGAATTATACACTTCATATATCTTATCATAAAGGGCTATATTATCACAATTTGGATTTACTAAATCCTTACCTTTTATTATCTTTTCACAGGCTTCTTCAACAGATTCATATATTCCAACACCTACTCCTGCTAAAATAGCAACTCCTAATGCTGGACCTTCTGAAGCTTTTATAGTTCTTAGTGGATAATTAAATATATCAGCTAAAATTTGTCTCCAAACTTCACTTTCTGCTCCTCCACCACTTACTCTAACATCAGTTATATCAACTTTCATATCTTCTATAATATCTAAGCAATTTTTTAAACTGAAACTAACACCTTCTAGTACACTTCTAACAAAGTCAGCATGATTATTTATTAAAGATACTCCAACAAATCCACCCTTAACATTAGGATCAATATGTGGTGTTCTTTCTCCCATTAAATATGGCATATAAATTACTCCATTTGCTCCTGGCTTTGAAGTAGCTGCTTCTTCTGATAAATAATCGTATATACCTATATTCTTTTCTTTAGCTTCTTCAATTTCTTTTTTACAGAAGTTTTCTTTAAACCATTTTAAGGATAATCCTGCACCTTGAGTAACTCCCATTACATGCCACTTATTAGGAACTGCATGACATAAGGTATGAACTCTACCTTCTTTATCAAATCTTGGTGTATCTGTTGAAGCAAAAACAACTCCTGAAGAACCAATAACTGTAGAAATTATACCTTCACTAACTATTCCACTTCCAACTGCTCCAGCTGCTTGATCTCCAGCTCCTCCAACTACAGCAGTACCTGCTTCTAATCCAGTAGCTTTTGCAACTTCTTCAGTAACATGTCCACTTACAACAACTGATTCATAAACATCTGCTAATATATTATTATCTATTTCTAAAGCCTCTAGTAATTCATTACTCCAATTTCTTGTGTTTATATCTAACATTTGCATACCACTTGCATCTGAAACTTCAGTTGCAAATATACCTGTTAATTTAAATCTTATATAATCCTTTGGTAATAATACCTTATTTATATTTTTATAATTTTCTGGTTCATTATCTCTAACCCATAATAGCTTTGAAAGAGTAAATCCTGTTAGTGCCGGATTACCTGTTATTTCTATTAGTTTTTCCTTACCTAAAACTTCTGTCATGTATTCACATTGTTTTTCAGTTCTTTGGTCACACCAAATAATTGAATTTCTAATTACTTTATCATGCTTGTCTACCAAGACAAGCCCATGCATTTGACCACTTAATCCGATACCTTTTATATCTGAACTATTAACTTTGCTCTTTTTAACTACATCTTTAATTCCGTTAAGACAAGCTTCCCACCAATCTTCTGGATTTTGTTCTGCCCACCCTGCTTGTGGTTGATATAAATCATAACCATAAGTTGCAGTTTCAATTGTATTTCCTAATTCATCGAACAAAGCAGTTTTCGTTCCTGATGTGCCAATATCTAAACCTAATAAATATCTCATAATCCCCTCCACAATATATAACTCTTTTTTATCTTAATCTTTTAAAAACTATTATTAAATAACTTTTTAAATGTTCTTTGATAAGTTTATTATAATACCAGTTTTATACTTTTGCAACTACTTTTAAAAAGTTTTTGTATACATTTTCATAATTATTTAAAAATATACCTCCTACAAAAGTTTATATATATAACTTCTATAGGAGGTATTAATATTTTTTTCTTTATTTAACTTCTTTCAATCTTAACCTTGCTTCCACCCATTCCAGCTTCTGCAGGAGTAATTATAAGTTTAACAGGAACCCTATTTTTAATTGATTCAACGTGGCTTATTATACCAACCTTCAATTTATCATTATGAATTCTTTCAAGTGAACTCATAACAACTTCTAAAAGATTATCATCTAAAGTACCAAAACCTTCATCTAAGAAGAACAATTCAAGTGGTGCTGTACCCTTAAGTTGAATTTCTGCTGATAACGCAAGTGCTAAAGCAAGTGACGCTAAGAAGGTCTCACCTCCTGAAAGTGTAGATGCATCTCTTTCTGCTCCACCATTTTTATAATCTCTAATTATAAATCTTCCATCTTCATCAACTTCTAAACCATAATTTCCATTAGTTATTTCCTTTAGCTTTCTACTTGCCTCAAGTGAAACATACTTAAGTCTTGTAGCTGCAACAAATTCAACAAACTTTTTACCTTTAAATAATTTATCTAAATCATTTAACAACGCAAGCTTGTGATCTAATTCTTCTTTTTGCTTTAATAAATCTTTTAATTCTAGCATCTTTTCTTCTATGACCTTAAGCTCTTCTTGAAGTTTAATTTTTATTTCATTATACTCTTTAACTTTAATTTCCTTTTCCTCTTTTTCATTTTGTATATTAACCCATTGTTCTTCAGTTAACTCTCTATTTCCAATCTTCTTAGAAATGCTTTCAATAGCTCCCTTTATTTTTGCTAAATCATCATTATACTTATCAATTTCAACCTTTAAAGCTTCTATTTTAACCTTCTCTAAAACATTCTGTTTAACTTCATCTTCACTTAAAAATCCTTCTTCTTTTAATGCCATATCAAGCTTTTGCTTTTCTTCTTCTTTTCTTTTATAAAGTTCTTTTCCTTTTGAAGTAATACTAATTAATTTAGAATTACACTCTTCATAATTTTTATCTGCTTCTTCTTTTGCCTTTTCTGTAAAGATATAATTGTCTTCAATTATTTTCATTTCTTTTTGAACTTTATTTAATATTTCTTCTATATTATCTATATCTTCAACTTTACTTTTTATTTTTAATAAATTTTCTTCTCTAACTTTATTTTTTTCATCTAAAGTTGTATTAATTTTAGCTAATTCTTGATCAGTATCATTTAAATTATTTCTTGCCTCTTCTTTTTCTGTATTTAATTCATCTATTCTATTTCTATAGCTTTTTATAACTTTTTCTATTTCTTCTCTTTCATTTTCAATTTTATTTATTTCAGTATTTTTAGTTATAAAATCTTCAACATTAGTTTTTTCTTTAAGAATACTTAATTTTTCTTCAACTTGCTGCAAATTTTCTTCTTGCTTTTTTTTATCTTCTAATAATTCATTTATTGTATTTTCATTACTATTAATTTTAGTTTCTAATTGTGTATGCTTAAGTTTTAAATTATTACATTCTTCTTTTAAATTCTTTATTATATTTTCAAGCTCTTCCTTTTTAATATTGTAATCATTTATCTTAGCTTTTAAATCATTCATTTTAACTTGAAGATTAAGTACTACTTCTTCATTAAAATCTTCACTTAAATCTTTAATTCCTGCTTCATTTTCTTTTATTTTTTCCTTTGCAATACTTAACTTAGCTTCTATATCCTTTATGCCATTAAATAACTCAAGAGATAGTTTTTCTTTTAAATCTATGCTTTCTTCTAGATTAGTAACATCCTTAATATCTACATGCTTAATTTTTTCCTTATGATGTTCAACTGAACCACAAACTGGACAAATATCTCCATCTTTTAATTCTTCTCTTAATTTATGAGCCAGGTTTTCTCTTTCTATTTCAAGTATTTCTATTTTTATTTTTTTAACTTCATTTTCTAAATTAATATACTCTTCTTTTTTAGGTTCTAAATCTTTGCTTAATAATTCAATAGCATTTTTATTTTTTAATAATTCTTCATTTGCCTTTTTAAATATATCTAACTTCCCTTTAAGTTCAGAGTATTTTTCTTGCATATCAAATAAATCATTTTGATTTCCCGGGCAATTTTTAATTAATTTTTCTAAAGTTTCTTCATTTTCTACTAATAAATTATCTTTCTTATCTAATTCAAGCTTTAATAATTGTTTTTCATCTAAATATTTTTTTACTTCGCCTCTATTAGCTTCTATCTTAACTTTATATTCATTAACTATCTTAAATAAATTATTATAATCTCGGGTGATAACTACTCCTTCTTGAACATTTTCTTTTAACTCTCTTTCAATATTTAAAGTATCCCTATATTCTTCCTTTTCTTTTAATAACTCATTTCCCTTTTTTAATCTCTTTTCACAATCAATTAATTTTTCATTATTTTCCTTCTTCTTTTTAAGTAATTCATCTGCTCTTTTATTAATTTCTTTAATTTCATTTTCTAAATCAATTAAAGCTTTTTTATCCTTTATTGCTTCCTTTATTTTTTCTTCTTGAACCTTATATTCTGGCAATTTGCTATCTTTATTTATTCTAGCTTTATTCCATTCTTCTTCACATTTAGCCTTTTTCTCTTTAAGCTCTTCACATTTTACTTTAAGTTCACTTAATTCTTTTTCTGTAAAGTTAATATTTTTTAATGTTTCTTCATAAGAAATTATATATGGATTAACTTTATTTGCAGCTTCAGCAGCTTTAACCTTATCCTTAATTAAATTTATTTCATCAGCTTTTTCAATAAGCTTGCTTTCTTTAGTCTTATAATCTTTAACTTCAAGTTGCATATTCCATAATTCAGTATTTTCTTTGAAACTTTTTTCTATTGCTTTAAGTTCTTCATTAGCCTTTTCTAAATTTCCAATACTTATATTTAGTTCTTCTTCTTTTTCTCTTTTCTTTTCTTCACTTATATCTTCATATCCCATAAGCTGACCTAGAAGAACACTATTTTCAGTTCTTTCTTTTGTTATTTGTTTAGATAATTTACTTGAAAGCTTATCCCCATACTCACCTAAGTTGAAAAGTCTTTCTAACATTTCTCTTCTTGGTTTTCCTTCAAGCTTTAAAAACTCTGAAAACTTACCCTGTGGCAAAACAACAGTCCTTGTAAAATCCTCTAAACTTAAACCAATTACTTCTTTACATTTATCAGTTACAGTTTTAACCTTATCAGCTAAAACCTCTTCTCCATTAGTTATATCAACTATTTTACACTTCCCTGATACAGGATTTCCTGATTTTTTATCTCTTTTAAATTCTCTATTAACTAAATACCTTTTAGTTTCTGCTCCTGATATTTGAAACTCAAAACTAACATTTAACCTATCACAATTTGTATTTATATAATTAGAGCTTTTTCTCGAAACATCTCCATATAAAGCTAATGTAATACCATCTAAAACTGTAGACTTTCCACTTCCTGTTGGCCCAAATATTCCAAATAAACCACGATCAGTTAATTTTTCAAAATCTATAGTTTGCTCTTCTATAAAGCTATTTAATCCCTTTATCTTAAGCTTAATTGGTCTCATTTTCATCCCCCTCTTCATTTATTAACTTTAATAATAAACTTACAACTTCTTCATCAGCTTCTACATTTCTTTCTTTCTTATAAAACTCTCTAAATATTTCTTCAAATGATTTTTCTTGAATACTAATAGCACTTTCATCATCAGCTTCATTTTGAAGTTTTGGTATTATCTCCAAAATATCCTTTTTAATTTCCTTCATTTTCTTTATTTCATCTTCTCTTATATATCTGTCGCACTTAATCTCTAAATAAACCCAACAATCTCTATCTTTATTTTTTTCACATCTCTCAATTGCATCATCGATACTTTCACATTTCCAAACTTCAATAGGCTTGTAGACTTTAAATTCTACTTCATTTATTTTACATTCTTCTTTTGCTTTTATATCCACAATAAAACACTTCTTTGTAATATTTATTTCTTTTTTATTATAATGAAGTGGTGAACCTGAATATCTTGCCCTTTTATTAGTACCTGGTACAACTTGAGGCTTATGTACATGTCCTAATGCTATATACTGAGCTTCTTCTGGTAAACATGATCCATTAACAATGTAACTTCCACCAAGCTGAATACTTCTTTCTGAACCACCTTCTTCACTTCCCATAGCAAATAAATGTGAAACCGCCAAATTTATAGTGTCTTCTCTATAATTTTTCTTTAATGAATCAAATAATGATTTTATTCTTTCTCCATAAGTCTTTAATCTATCTTCATCACTATCCATTTCCCCATAAAGAACCTCATTTAATCTTTTTTCACTTGGATATGGTACAGTTAGTATTACTGCTTTTTCATTATTAATTTCTATTTCAATAAATCCTTCACCAGAATTAATAACCTTATGTTGACCATATTCTCCACATTGCACAACAGTTTTAGGAGTACCAACCATTATTATTCCATGCTCCATAGCAAGTGGCCCTGCTGCAACTAACCTTTCAGGATTATCATGATTACCTGCAATAATTAAAGTTACTCTTTCTCCATTTTTAGAAAGCTTTTTTAATGTGTCATAAAACATTTTTTCGGCTCTTGCTGGTGGATTACTGCTATCATAAACATCTCCAGCAATAATAACTAAATCTATTTCATTATCTTCAACTATATCTATAAAATCCTTTAAAAATAATTCCTGTTCATCCATTCTACTTGCACCTTCTAAATTCTTTCCTAAGTGCCAGTCTCCAGTATGTAGTATTCTCAAAACATAACCTCCTCTTATAATTAACTCATTATTAATTATTCCTATTATTTAATTATAACAAAAAAGATGATACATTTCTGCATCATCCCTTTTTACTTTCATCTATTTAACTTCTTTGCACCAGCTAGAAGATATTCTTGAATTATCTATATAGCCTAAATAACTATGTCCAACTTGTACTTCTCTTCCATCATATTTATTGATTTGATCCTTATTTAATTTCTCAACTCTTTCATCACTAGATAGGTATACATCCTTACTAAAAATATATTTCTTATCCTTACAAAATATCATAGTTTGTCACCTCGAATATTTATTTATTACAAATATATTATACACCCTTTTACTTATATACCCATCTAAGTTGTAATTTTCTAATTTCTGAATAATTTTATTCATATTTTTTACAATTATGCATTTTACAGAAAAATTAGAATAATTACTCTAATTACTCAATAAAAAACTTCTTAATGTATTTAATTTTAATATTATATAAGCAATAATACTTCCAACTATAGAGCTTATTGAAAATGGAATAATGTAAACAAATAAAGCAACTTCCTTTCCTAAAACAAAGGCTGCCAATGGATATGCTAGCAATGCACCTATTATTCCAGTTCCAATCACTTCTCCAACAACAGCTATCTCTACTTTTTTAAACTTTTTATATAATATAGCAGCTAAAAATACTCCAACCATACTTCCTGGAAAAGCTAATATACTTCCCGTTCCTAATATATTTCTTAATAATGATGATACAAAAGCACACGAAATCCCATATGCAGGTCCTAATGTAACTGCCGCAATTACATTTATCAAATGTTGTATTGGCGCCACCTTTGCTCCTAATACTGGAATAGATAATGATCCTAATATAGTCGCTAAAGCTATTAATATTCCGCATATAACTAATCTTTTCGTTGCGTCTTTACTTTTAGTTAATTCCATATATAATTCCCCCAAATACTTTTTTATCAATTTTGTTATTCACTAATTTTCTTTACCCATTTTTCACATTCTAATCTTATATCATTAGCTTTTAATATTGCTGAAACAACAGCATATCCATCAATATTATATTGCTTTAATTTATCAATATTATCTAAAGTTAAACCTCCAATTGCTACAATTGGTAAATTGACTTCTTTCTTAATTTCACTTAACCTATCAACTGTTACACTTTTTGCATCTAATTTTGTTGTAGTTGTAAACATAGCTCCAACCCCAAGATAATCTGCTCCATTTTCTTTAGCCCTTATAGCTTCTTCTACTGTTCTTGCAGATACACCAATAATTTTATCTTTTCCAGTAAGCTTTCTAACTTTATCTACTGGTATGTCACTTTGTCCAACATGAACGCCATCAGCATCACAAAGCATTGCAATATCAACTCTATCATTAATAATAAATTTCACATTATATTTTTTAGTTAAATTCCTAAGCTTCATTGCCTTGTCTAAGAATTCCTTACCACTAGCATTTTTTTCTCTTAATTGAAGCATCGTTACTCCACCCTTTAATGCTTCTTCAATACAATTATAAAAATCTCTTCCTTTTAAAATATCTGAATCTGTTACTAAATAAAGTTTTAAATCTTTCATTTTTATCACCTTTTTTCTAATATTTATGCTGCAATATCTTTAACATTAGCTATTTTTTTAAATCTCTCTAAAGGAATTATAGATAAAAGCATTATACATAAAATACCTTCAACTCCAGCACTAGTAAAATTATATAAGAATGAATAAAGATAAGTATTCATCCCTTCCGGTGCAAACTCCGCAAAAAATACTACACCTGAAACAAAATAAGAAAATACACTTAAAGTAACTGCAAATAACCCTCCTAAAATCACCTTATATTTCTTATCACTACCAAAAACACATGTAAAACCTAAAGCCATTGGCCCAAACAAACAATCTAAGAAAAATTGAACTGGATGTATTACATATGCTCCATTTAATAATGATAAAAAACCCCATATTAATCCACCTGTTATACCTGCAGTTCTACCATATAATAATGAAAGTATCATTATTGGTAACATAGAAAATAAAGTTATTCCACCACCTTGAGGATATTTTACAAACTGAATTAAACTAAGCATAAATGATAGTCCACTCATCATTGCAATTACTACCATTTTCTTTGTTGTTATAGGATTTCTTTTTAAATCCCTAAAATAAAATGCAAATAATATTGCTGATATTATCGCTATAAAAATAACCATATTACTTACCTCATCTTAAAATAAATTTTATCTCATGGTTGGTCATTGTAACACTCAACCTAAAACTAAAAATTCAGTTTATTTATTTGCCATATTCCAAAACTCCATTTCATAAAGACTAGATTTTATAAATATGTCCTTTAGCTTTTCCTTTTTTACTTCTGATATGTCCTTACATATATCATCTATATAATCAATCCACTCTTGTGCACATTCCCTAAACTCATTTGATGCATATCCTTCTATCCATGGAGCATAAAAATTATCTTTTAAGTTTTCCTTATATGTTTCATATAAGTGCTTCCCAATATAATAATAACTCCAAGTACATGGCATTATAGTCATTGCAATATCCTTTGAATCACCTTTTAATGCAATTCCAAGCATGTAATTTGTATAACTTTCAGTTGTTAATTCACTTTTATAAGCTTCTACCTCTTCTGTACTTAATCCAAAGTCTTTTAAGTAATTAACATGAACTGCAGTCTCATCATCTAATACTCCTTTTATGGATTCATGATAAAACTTCATTTCCTTCATAGTTTCTGCTTTAACTAATCCCATAGCAAAAACCTTAGCATAGTCCTTTAAATATAAATAATCTTGAATTAAATAATTTTTAAACTTTTCTTTATCTAAAGTTCCTTCTCCTATTCCTTTAACAAAGGGATGCTCTAAATATCCATCCCAAATTTTCTTAACTTCACTAAATAAAACTTCTGAAAATTTCATATTATTCAACCCTTCCATATTCTTTTAATTTATAACTATTCATTTCATAAATATTGTTCATAAGTTCTTCCTTGAAGCTTCCTATTGCAATATTATTTCTATCGCTTAATTCACCACTTACTCCCATTGTAAGTACCCCAATTGCAACAGCTTCTATCTTACTAACTTTTTCATCAGACTTAATAAGAGAATCATAAGCTCCTAAATAGCTTCCTATTAAGCTTCCTGTCATACACCCTGTACCAGTTACACTCTTTAACTTTGGTGTTCCATTAAATATCTTTATAACCCTATTTCCATCACTAATAAAATCAACTTTTCCAGTTGCAACTACCACACATCCAAGCTTTATAGCCACTCTTTTTACTACTTCAGATATATCTTCACCATCATCAAAGGAATCAACGCCTTGTCCCCTTACATCAAGTCCACCTATAAACTTTATTTCAGCTATATTTCCTTTAACAACATCAAATTTAATTTCATTTAATAGTTTATTTGTAAAGTTTGTTCTTGTCTTTGTTGCAAAAACACCTACTGGATCTAATACAACAGGCTTATTAAATTTATTAGCTGCTTTTCCTGCTTTAACAAATAAATCTAATCTACTTGAATTCATAGTTCCAATATTAATTACTACTGAACTAGCAACACTAATTATCTCTTCAACTTCTTCATCAGAATAACTCATTAAAGGGCTTGCCCCTAAAGCTAATGTTATATTTGCACAATCATTTATTGTTACTTCATTTGTATAATGTAATACTAAAGGATTTATTTCTTTAACTTTATTTATTAATTCAAACATTACTTCTTCTCCTTATCTAAGTCTTAGTCTTCAAATTTATAAAAATGATTTACAGGTCCAACACCTTTGCCTATATCAAAGCTATGTCTTATTGCTTCTGTTATATACTCTTTGCTTAACTTAACAGCCTCCACTATGTCATATCCTAATGCTAAGTGCGACGTTATTGCTGATGATAAAGTACATCCTGTTCCATGAGTATTTTTTCTATCTAGTCTTTCTTGTTTATAAATTTCAAATGTATCATTTCCTATTAATACATCAACTGCATCACCTTCAAGATGTCCACCTTTCATTAACACATACTTAGGTCCTAATTCTAATATCTTTCTACCTGCTTCTCTCATATCATCTACATTATTTATTTCTATTCCTGTAATTTCTTCTGCTTCTGGTGTATTTGGAGTTATTATATAAGCCATTGGTATAAGCTCTTCAATTAAACTTTTCTTTGCCTCCGGCTTTAATAATGAATATCCACTTTTAGATATCATGACTGGATCTACTACTAAATATTTAGGATTATATTTTTTTAATGTGTTTACAATTGTGTGAATAATTCCTGGACTTGATACCATCCCTATCTTTACAGCAGCTGGCTCTATATCTTCAAAAACTACATTTATTTGACTTTCTATTATTTCTTTACTTAAATCTTCAACAAGAAAAACTCCTTGTGTATTTTGTGCTGTTATTGCTGTAATGACACTCATTCCATAAGTTCCTATTGCACTAAACGTTTTTAAATCTGCTTGTACACCTGCTCCTCCTGATGAATCTGATCCTGCAATGGTTAATGTGGGTATTTTGTAATTTCTCATATTTCTTCTCCTTTTTAATTTTTAATTTTTCCCAATAAAAAAAGCTATATCCCAACTAGAATATAGCGTTATAATTACAAATAATATATTTACTTTTACTACAAATTATTTAAACTTATACTATGATAAAGTTTAAAAATTACCTTGTAGATTATTTAAAGTATACATTAATAAGCTTTCCTACGCTGGCACTATCCAGATCAGGTACAAGGGTTAATAATTTCTTATCTCTCAGCCTTAATTGGCACCCCTAGCATTTTATATAGTTCTTTATATCCATATTATATAGCATTGTAATTTTTTGTCAACATTTTCTAATATAAATTCTTCTATTTTTTGTCATACTAACTAAAGAAAGTAGATTTTCTAAAGCTACTTAATAAGTTTAATGTTTAGATAAGAAGTTTTCTTAAAAATATTAATATTTTTTGTTATAAATGAAACTGGATTCCTTTCAGTCGCTGAGTACACTAAAGTGTACCTTCAACTTGCTAAATTAAAATTTGGAGTTTCAGGCAAGTTCGATTAACTAAATTAAAATTTAGAATCCTCTTTAAGGAAACTCGACTCCTTTCAGTCGCTGAGTAAGTTCGATTAACTAAATTAAAATTTAGAATCTCACTTAGTCTTGCATTTTTCGCTTTGGTTTATTATTATATAATGTAATATCTAATTCAGCTTAATTAAATTTTTAAAGTTTATTTAGCTCATCTTACCTATTGGACAGTAAGTTAAAGATATTTTATAAAAGTTTAAAACATAAGGAGGTTTTTTATATGTCAAGAAGAGCAGCATTTTTTGATATTGACGGCACAATCTACAGAGAAGGACTTATTACTGAGGTCTTTAAAAAAATAATTAAATATGACCTAGTTGATGAAAATAAGTGGTATAAAGAAGTAAAACCTGCTTATATTAACTGGGATAAAAGACAAGGCGATTATGATACTTATCTTTTAAAAATGGTAGATGTCTACACTGAAGCAATTAAAGGATTAGATAAATATCATATAGACTATATTGCTAAAAAAGTTATTGAACAAAAAGGTGATAGAGTTTATACATTTTCTAGAGAAAGAATTAAATGGCATAAAGAGCAAGGAGATATTGTAATTGCTATTTCAGGTTCTCCTATAGAATTGGTAAGAGAAATGTCATTAAAATATCATATGGATGATTATAGAGGTACAATCTATGAATTAGATAAAGATAATAGATATAATGGCTATATTACTCCTATGTGGGATTCAGAAAGTAAAGAAAAGGCAATTAAAGAATTATGCAAGAAGTATGATATTGATTTAAGTCAAAGTTATGCTTATGGTGATACTGCTGGTGATTTTACTATGTTTAAAAATGTAGGTATCCCATATGCTATGAACCCAACACGTGAACTTATTTCTAAAATTATGGATGATGAAGAAATTAAAAAGAAAATAAATATAATCGTTGAAAGAAAAGATGTAACTTACAAATTAGATGTAAATTGTCTTTCTCTTATTTAACATAATATAAAAATTTAAAGGTGGTTAATTTAAAAAGTTAACCACCTTTAATTTACTTAATTTTTACTATTTTACTTTCATAGGCCTTTAAATTAATATTATTAAAAATTTTACCTTCTGCTGTGTGGTTCATAATGAAGTAATACTCTTCATCATTTACTTTTCTCTTAACTACTTCAACACCCTTAGGTGATTCTATAGCTTCTATATCAGCTTCTACTATAATTTTTTTAGCTATTAAGTCCATAATATTATTATCTACACCAGTACCTATATAATAAGCTTCACCATTTTTATATTTGTTTAAAGTTATAGCTGATAATTCATTATAAAACTCATCATCATACATAAATAGACTTTCTGCAGTAGTAGTTTTTAGCATATCTCTAAATACAGTTCCACTACCTTCAACTCCATTAAATTCATTTATCCCCTTAACATTAACCTTTTGACCTTCTTGAAGAGATTCTATTTCTTCAACAAAGCCACCTATTAAATCAGTGTAAAAACTTGGATTTAACTGCCCTAATGTTAAATTATTATAGTAATCTTTAATTGCAGTTCTAAAACTAAATACTACTTTACCACCATTTTTAACAAACTCTCTAATTCTTTCTTGAACTTCAGATTTAAATACAATCATTGTTGGTATTAATAAAACTTTATACTCACTAAAATCTACATATGATGGAATGACATCAATATTAACATTATTTTCATAGAAAGGTCTATATAATCTATATACTTCATTTTTATAATCCATTAAAAAGCTTTGTCTTTGAATTCTAAATGATGCCATAGATTCATAATCATAAATTACTGCTATTTCTGATTTTATTTCACTATTTATAACATCTTCATTTTCTTTCATATTATTGAAAAAATCTTGAACCTCATAAAATTTTCTTCTTTTTTGATTATCCTGATCTATTATTCCATAGCAATATTGTTCAGCTCCTTGTGTTGCGCCTCTATATCTAAAATACATAAGAGAATTGCATCCATGAGCCATTGCTTGATAAGACCACATTTTAGCTTGATTTGGTCTTGGTAAATAACCAATAACATCATGTCCTTGTGCTCCCATTATAGCTTCTGTAATCCAAAAATTTTGTCTTTTAGCCCCCCTCATAAAATCTAAGCCACAAGCAATTTCATGTGCAGGAATTGGCTCCCTTTGCCCTCCCCACACAGGATAATTATTATATGCAACTACATCTAGGTATTTTGCAACTTTTGAAAAATCAAAGCTCTTATCAAAATATCCACCTGAAAAGTCATGAATTATAACAGAATCTTCGCCTAATATTTCTTTTAAAATATCTATTTGCAATTTTGCATAATTTTCAACACTTACGCTCCTAAACCTTTCCCATTCCATCCTAAGGCTTGGATTATGAGTAGTTATTGTCTTTGCTGGAACTGGTATTTCATCAAAATCATTGTAAGTTTGCGACCAAAATCTTGTTCCCCATATTTCATTTAATTTATTTATATCATTATTATAATTTTTTCTTAAATAATCTCTAAATGCATTTTTACATTCATTACAGAAACATACATCGCTACCTTCATGACCAAATTCATTATCTATTTGCCATGCAACTATTCCTTCTTCATCTTTAAAATGATTTGCAAGTTCTTTAATTATAATTTTACTATATTTATGATAAGTTTTACTATTAAAACAATATTGTCTTCTTCCACCAAAAACTCTCTTAGTATTATCTTCAAACTCACCTAATACATCTGGATGTTTTTTAGCAAGCCATGCAGGCATTGTTGCTGTTGGTGTACCGAATATTATTTTTAATCCTTTTTTCTTTGCTTCATTTATTACATGATCAAAATAAGAAAAATCAAATAAACCTTCTTCTTTCTCCATCATATGCCAAGCAAATTCACCAATTCTTATAACATTACTTCCAAGCTCTACTATATTATTTAAATCTTCTTCTAACATATCTTCATTCCAGTGCTCTGGATAATAATCTACACCTAAATACATTTTAACAACTCCTGACTACTATTTATAAATAATTTATCTTTCTAAAAATTCTTGTATTTAAATTTATGTTTTATATACTACATATCTAATAAATCAAATTGTAATGTAATTTTTTTATTGATGATAATTAATAAGTAAGAAGTACAAGCTTTAGAAATATACTATTAAATTTATTTGAAAATATAATTGCATAACTTCTAATCATTATTCTTAACTTCTTACCTATTAAAATAATTATTAACTTAAATTTTATTTTACTTGTTTAATATCAATCTAACCTTTATGCAAAGTTAATTTCAGCTTCTCTCTTTTTATTTAATTCTTCCATTATCTTTTCTTGATATTCACCTTGAAGTTTATAACCCTTTACATAAATGAATAATCCTAATAATGTTATTACTGAAGGTACTGCCACCATAAGTATTCTCATACCAAATATTGTTCCTGCAGTTTGTGTTATATTAGGAACATATCCTACTATTGTTAATCCAACACCTATTAACCATCCTGATACAGCTGATGCTGTTTTAACTAATAATGTTTGGAACGAAGCAACTATACTTTCATTTCTTGAACCAAATCTTACTTCACCATAATCTATAACATCTGCTAACATAACAGTGGTAGCTCCTAGTGTAAATCCTGAACCTAACTTAACTATTATTCCTGATAAAGCTATAAGTGCCGCATTACCTGGAACAAATATTCCTGCTAATAATAGAATTATTAATCCTACTGCTGGTAAATAACATGCTAGTCTAAATACACCCTTTTTACTCATTCTCTTTGAAAGCATTGGGAATAACATAAGTGCAGCTATTTCAGCAATTCCAGCAAATGCAGTAAATACTTGGTACATATTTTCATTTCCTACAACATACTTAAAATAGTAAATTGACATTCCTCCTGATAATTGAGCAACTAAGTTATATGCAAGTACAACTCCTATAAATACCATAAGTTGATCATTTTCTTTTATAAGTTTAAATGCTTTCTTTAAGCTTGTTTTTTCTACTTTTTTATTTGATTCTGTTACTTTACAACTACTATCTTTAACATTTATAACTGTTATAATTGAAGTAATTATAAAAATTGCTGCAATCACTACTGCAAAAGCTCCATATCCCTTAGTTTGATCACCATTTCCTAACTTATTTACTATTGAAAGTCCAAATGCACCCATTATTAACCATGCACAGCTTGCAAATATTCTTGGTATAACTGACATTTGAGCTCTTTCTTCATTAGTCTTAGATAAAGAAGGTAACATAGACCAATATGGTATATCCATTATTGTATAAGTCATACCCCATAATATATACATAACTGAATAATAAGCATATAGTGAACTTCCTTCTAATCCTGCTGGTCTCTTAAATAAGAATACTAAAACAACTGCATTTATAAGCGTTCCTATTAAAATCCATGGTCTAAATTTTCCCCACTTTGTTTTTGTATTATCAACTATCATTCCCATTGCTGGGTCATTAACTGCATCCCATAATCTTGCTACTAAAAATAAACTTCCAACAAATGCTGGAGCTAGTCCAATTGAATCTGTAAAATAAATCATTAAATAACTAGATACAATTGCATAACATAAATCCTTTCCTAATGCTCCAATTCCAAATGAATACTTTTCTTTAAAAGATAATCCCATAATTCTCATCCTTCCTCATTTTTATTCAATACTAACCCTTTTTTGTAATAGTTTTCACTTACTACATTTTTATATTACCATATCAGTAAACGTTTCACAAGCGTTTTATAGTAAAATTTTAATTATTTTTTACTAAAATTTTTTATGATTTTATATAAAAAAGATAGCTATTCCAAATAGCTATCTTTTGGATGAATTATTCCTCTATTTTACTTATCTTTATTATAATGCTATCATAATCTCCATATAATTTTAGTTCTAATCCATGATTCATTAAATATCTTCCTGTTTTCACAATAACATTTTTATCAATTTTAACTAAATAGGTACTTTCTTTTTCAAGTGCTCTAAACTTTATAGTTGTACCTCTATGTCCAAGTTCACTTTGAGGTAAAAATGCAAATACTAACCCTTCTTTTCCATTCATGTATTGATAAAGCTTATATTTATTTTTGGAATTATTTTCTAATCTATAGAAATCACCTTCTTGAACTATATGCCTTATATTCTTATATTCTTCAATTAATCCCTTAGATAACTCTATTTCTTCTTCACTAAATTTTAATATATTACATCCAATACCTAAAGTACCCATCATAGCACTATGATATCTAAACTTCATAGGTATAATTCTTCTTGATAAAAAGTTCGGACAATCAGTTACCCAAGCTCTCATAGCTTTTATTGGATATATATATGAATAATTCTCTTGAATAAATAATCTGTCATAAGCATCAGTATTATCGCTTGTCCAAAAATCATCGAATATTCCTAAAATACCATAATCTATTCTTCCACCCCCTGAAGCACAGGCTTCAAATAGTACATTTGGATGCTTAAGCTTAAGATTTTTTACAATATCATAGACAGCTTCAATATGCTTGTACCAAACATCTCTTTCTAAATTAGTTTGAGACATAGGTCTATTTGCATCCCATTTAATATAATCAATATCATAAGTTGTTAATAAATTATCTAACATATTATAAATAAAATCTTTTACTTCTTTCTTTGTAACATCTAATACATATTGCCCTCTAGATGTATCACTTTCTCTACTATCAAAATGATATATCCACTCTGGATGTTCTTTATAGAGATTAGATAACGGGTTCACCATTTCAGGTTCTACCCAAATTCCAAACATCATATCCATAGCCTTTACTTCATTTATTAATGGGTTTAATCCATTTGGAAATTTTTCTTCATTTACATACCAATCTCCAAGTCCATTGTCAATTCCATGTCTTTCTCCAAACCAACCATCATCTACAACAAACAGCTCAGCTCCAATTTCCTTTGCCTTTTTTGCAAGTTTTATTTGCTCATCACAACTCACTTTAAATTCAGTTGCTTCCCATGAATTATATAATACTGGTCTTAATCCACTTCTCAATACATTATCTTTAGCAAAGTTATGGAGATTATGAGTCATAGTTTCAAACCCACTATTACTATAACCTGCTATAATAGCCGGAGATATAAACTCTTCTCCCTGATTAAGCTTTAATAAGAAATCATGTGAATTAATACCTAGTTGTACTAATGTTTCTCCATATTGTGTTTGTTCAATTACTCCACTAAAGTTACCACTTAGTTTTAAAGCACCAAAGAATACTTCTCCTGTGGTTTCTGTTGCATTTTTATCTAAAATGAAATATGGATTATGATTATGAGTAGAAATCCCTCTTCTATTTTCTATAACAATCTTTCCATAGCTAACTTTTTGTGTAAATCTTTGTTGCTCTGCACCCCAATGACCATGTACATTTGAAAAAGTTAAATCTTCATATGGTATATGAAATTGCCCACTATGCACTTTTTCAATTTCAATAACATTTTCCGAATTATTTTTAATAGTCACATATCTTTCAATTAAGTCATATTCTTCATAAACTTTATAATGAAGATTCATATTGAAATCATAATGAATGTCCTTTAATTTTATAACTAGTTCATTTCCATCAACTTCATAACCTTCATAGCTATAAACTAACTCTCTACATCCATCAATAAATGAAGCCTTTAAACAATGTTCTTTATATCTTAAACTACCGTACACCGGAAATTCTTCTTTAGTTATTTCAAAAACAGGATCATTAGTCGATACTTCAACTAATGTTGGCATATCAAAATCATCAACATTTTCAATTTTGCTTCCCCAATATAAATGTCTTACCAACCCCATATTATCTATTCCAAAAACATAACTATTATTTTTACTTTGTAATGCAAATACATTTTTTAATTCATTTATTACAATTCCCATAATTACACCCTTACTTTCACATATTATTTTAGATAACGTTTTCTTAATAAGTATTATAATATATTTACAGTAAAATTTTCAAGTTTTTTAGTAAAATTTTATTTTAAAAATTCACTTATATTTTTTAAATACTCAATCATAATTTCATCATCTTCCATATAAAGTTCATGCTTCCCATTCTCAAATCTTATCTTTTTACACATATTTGCTATTTCACAAAATTTATTCTGCCCTTTTTCTTTTACAAAGGTATCTCTCCCTGCCTGAAAAAACAATATTGGTATATTTATTTTCTCAATATTCCTTTTCTTTAATATTTCCTTAGTTGCCTTTAAAGACTCATTAAGCCATTTAAAACTTCCACCACATCTTTGCAATTCCTCGTTTTTGTTTAAATAATCTAAATGATTTTTATATCTATACATATTAGAAGTTCCTGATGACTCTAAATCATATTTCCCTTCAAATGGACCTTGTCCAAATAAAAATTCCTCTCCCTTTCCAATATTAATATATATCTGACTTATTAAATAAGATATAGCCTTATGGTATTCCCCTGTATTTATATCCATCATCGGAGCACTTAATATAGCCTTTTTAAAATATCCACAGTACTTCTCTAAAAACATTGTACCGATAGCTCCTCCCATAGAATGTGCATATAAATATAAATCAACGTCTTTTCCTACAACAATAGTATCTAAGAAAATCCTTAAATCTTCTACATAATATTCAAACTTATCTATACTTATTTGACTTTTATGTTTTTTTCCAAATGAACCTGATCTTCCATGTCCCCTATGTTCAATTGCATATACTGAATAGCCCATTTCTGTAAAATAGTAAATTAACTCATTATATTTTTCTATACATTCAGAAAACCCATGCGAAATTACAATTCTACCTTTTTCATTTATTACAGAAAATACTTGGTAATAAATATTTAAGTTATTACATCCTTTAAAATATCCATCCTTTTTAATTTTATTAATACTTATCTTTACCTGTTCAACATCTTCTTCATTATATCCGTAATTTGAATAAATCCCACTTTTAATTGTTTCCATTTTTAACCTCCACCTAGCAACCCCCTTAATAACGTTTACAGTAAAAATATATAGTATTTTACTAAAAATATCAAGTTATTAATTTATAATAAAAAAAAATAGTAACAATAATAAATATTATTGTTACTATTTTAATCTCTAATTTATTAATTAAAATTAACTATTTTACATACTTAACACTATTTCTTAATATAAACTCACTTGGTATTATTACTTTTTTAGCGTACTGTCTTCCCTTTAATTTCTCCATCATAAGTTCAACTGCAACTTCTCCTAAATACTCTATATGAACTCTTATAGCCGTTAATGGTGGATTAGTATATTGAGATATTATAGTATCATTAAATCCTATTATGCTAATATCATTTGGAACCTTAACTCCATTTTCTTGAAGTCCCTTAATAACACCGCTTGCAATTGTATCATTAGCTGTAAAGAATGCTGTTGGCATTTTACTTTCAGATCTTATAAATTTATTTATTGCTTCATACCCACCTTCAGCCGTCATACTACTATTGATTATAAATTCTTCCTTTAGCATTTGTTTATTATTCATATATTCATAAAAGAACTTTAGTCTATCATCGAACATAGGTATTTTATTATCTCCTAAAGTGTACTTTTCCCCAATAAATCCTATGTCCTTATGTCCAAGCTCTAAAAAATAATCTAATGCTTGTTTAACGCCTAATTTATAATTAACTTTAACACTATCATACAATTCATCATTTGGCGCTGAATCTATAAAAACTATATTTTGTGTTCTTTTCGATAATTCATTTACTTCATCCGAAGTAAACTTACCAACTGCAATTATTCCCTGTAGTTCAACTTCTTCTGCTAACTCAAATTCATTATCTTGCTTAAAAAATCTAACTAGCTTAATATTATTCTCAAAGGCTTTCTTTTCTACTATATTTCTTAAAAGTAAATAATATGGATCTTGTAATTGTTTAACTACATCATACATTTCAACAATTCCAACTATAAACATATTTTTACTAAAATTTTTACCTTTTCTTTGCTTTGCTGTTCTATAATTTAATTCCTCTGCTACTTGTAGTATTTGTGCCTTAGTTTCATCAGCGACTAAAATTCCACTATCATTGTTTAAAACCCTTGATACAGTAGCTAATGATACTCCTACCTTCTCTGCTATTTCTTTCAACGTAGCCATTATCCCTCACCTCAATATATCTTTCATCTTTGTTAATTATATAATAAACCTTAGCTTGTTATTTTTATCTTATCTTTTATAAAAATTACATTTTTATAAACTCTATAGCATACTATATATTACCATAAGGCTAATCAAATTACATTACTTAATATTAATTTTATCAATAAATAACTTTAAAATAAAAGATATATTATTTAAAAGTAATTTTTACTGTCTTTTTAAAACAACTTTATTTAACATATTTATTTGTGATTCCCTTAGCTTCATTGAATAGTTAATTACTAAACTTCCTACTACCAAAATAATAAACGTAGCTTTAAAGTCAACTAGCAGCATATAAAGCACCCCCAACCAAATTAATTGCGATGCACCATTAGATTTCACCTTTGTAGATAATCCCCTAATTACAAATGTAAAGGAATCTTTTAAAACAAAATATATTACTACTACTCTAATTGCCACTACTACCGTTTTAAAATAAACGAATTTAAATTCAAAACCTGTTAATTTTAATATTTCAATTAAAATTAAATATATAATTCCAAAATAATATGTACTCGTGCTACAACATATATAAGAACCATATCTTTTAAAGTTTTTAATTATCATATATTTTTCATTACAATTTTCATTTAATATTCTAAGCTTTTTACCTATAAATAAAGCTCCAATATAAGATATTAATATTGTACCTATAGGCATTGTTGCAACAAAAATATTAAAAGCAACTTCCATATATTCACCATTTAAAGGAAACATTTCTGTATAACTATCAAATTCTTTCATAAAACTATAACCTGTTAATTTAGAAAAATAAATATCAATCAAAACCATAACAAAAGTTCCTAAAATTGCTGAATAAAATAAATCATCAAATATTGTACCTTTTTTCCTGATAAAATACCCACAAATCAATCCCATTATAATTCCTTGGCTCATCCAAATTGCTGATGCTACGTCACCTACTGCAAGAGTTACAATAAGCAATGATGTAATAGAAGATAATAATGTATACTTAAAATCAAGCCTCATAAATATAAGACAAATAAAAAGTGGCACTATCATATCCAAATATAATGTATATGCTATTCCTGTGTAAATTGCTACCATGCTTGAAACCACAAATAAAGCTGATAACATTGCTGCTTCTGTTAATTTTTTTGTTTTCAAATTATGTTCACCACACTTAATCTTAATGTATCTTTATTTATTATATGCTTTTCTTATAAAGTTAATAGTAAATTTTCTTTAAATATTATTTATTGTAATTTATTTCTTTTGATTTATAATAAATATTTAACCCTTCAAATGTTGGCTCTATTCCATTCTTAATACATTCTTCAACATATTCCTTTAAAACATAAATACTCATTTATTACACCTCTTTTTAAGACATTTTTAATTATTTATGTTTTAATATATGTAATAGAAGTTATGTAAATGACTAAAAAATAAAAATTTTATCGTAGGTGTAAAATGAACTATATAATTTTTGATTTAGAATTTAATCAACAACATCCTGAAGATGTAGTAATAGATGCTCCTAAACCATCTTTACTATTTGAAATAATTCAAATTGGAGCAATAAAATTAAATAAAAATTTTGAAACCATAGGAACATTTAATTCCTTAATTAAACCTAATATTCATAAAAGGCTTCATCCTTATGTTGAAGAATTAACAAAAATAAATATTAATGATTTAAATGCTTCTTATAACTTTATTGATGTTTTTAAACAATTCATTGATTTTATTGGAAAAGATAAGAGTACTTTAGTTGTATGGGGTGATTCTGATATTACAGAATTAATAAAGAATATGGGATTTTATAATATTCCCACTACCTTTATTCCTGAAAAATATATTGATATTCAGCACTATGCAACTAAACTGCTTAATGTTCCTAAAGGTCAAAAAATTGGCTTAAAAAAAGCTGTTGAAGCATTAGAAATACCTATTGATGGTGATTTCCATGATGCATTTTTTGATGCACATTATACTGCAGAAGTATTTAAAAAAATATATAATAAGCAATTATTATCTAAGCCAATTAATAAAGCCAATACTAAGCGACCTAAAGTAAAAAAAGAAAAACTTGATTCAAATGCACTAATCAATGAATTTGAAAAGAAATATAACAGAAAAATGTCAAAAGAAGAAATTGAAATGATACGTTTAGCATATTTTATGGGTAAAACTAAACAATTTATAATTAAAGATGAATAATTTTCCATAAAAGTAGATATTCTAATACTAAAGGAGGCTACGTAAATGTTGCTTGTTTTAGGAGATATTATTTTATTTACTTTTAGAATTATATTTACTCTTTTGAAATTTATAATAAAAGCCATTGTAAAAACACTAACTTTTATATTAACTAAACCTTTTTTAAGGTTTCCATTTTTACTTTTTACTATTGGCTTTTTTCTTCATATAAAATTTAATACATTAGCAACTATATACTTTTTATATTTAGTAAATATATGCGCTATTAAATTCAAGATATACGAAAAAATATATATAGATTTAAGTTATTTATTTGATACTATATTTAATTCATATAAAGTTTCGCACAATTTAAGAGCTTTAAAAAATGATAGTATTATTTTAAATAATATTCACTTAGAAAATAATGATGAAGATAGTTGCTTAATTGATGATCTTGTAATAACAAATAGTGGAGTTTTTGCAATTAAAACATTAACTTATCCTTATACAGATTTCACAAAAAACAAATATTCTAATGAAATTGCATTTGATAATGAAGATTTAAATGATGATACTATACTTGATAATAATGTACTTAATAAAATATACGATGAATGTACCAATTGTTATAACATACTACAAGACATTTTGTCTTCTGATATTCCTATAACCAATATAATTGCTCTTCCTCAAAAAAGCCTTGTTATTAAACAAAATGAAGTACTTGATACACCAATAGTAACCGCAGAGGATTTACCTTATTTTATTAAAAATAAAATAAATAAAGATAGTACTTATTCTCCTCTAAAAATTAAGGAAACTGTACTTCAAAATAAATCTTGGAGCTTTGATATATTATTAGATAAACTCCTAAGCTTTCTTAATCATAGTAAATTTATAATTTTATTTATATCATTGTTCATTATTACTTATTATATTTATATAACATTTGTAACTTATATATTTTTTAAATTTGTTTCATTATAAATTAAATTATTTTTTCTAAACTATTGTCCTTTATAAACAAATAAGAGTAATAAACTAATATTATAGTTTATTACTCTTATTCTTATAAATTAGCCTAACATTTCATACTCTTCCATATGTGCTTGCTTTACTATTTTATTATATACTTCTTTAATATCATCAGCATTCTTATCAAATGCTATCCCCTCTACTAGTGCATCTAAAACAACAATAATTTCATCTTTGCTTAAATTTATATCCATTGTAATTCACCTCTTTAACTTAATGTTTTTTACTCATTTTAATAAACTCTTCTATATCCTCTTCAATAGTCTTTAAAGAATTCTTCCAGAACTCTTTATCATGAATATCAATTCCTACTTCTTTAGTTATATCTGCTATTTTATTTTTACCTGTAATTGACAAAAGTTTTTCATATTCACTTACAAAATCTTCACCTTTTTTAAGGTATTCAGCATATAATCCCTTTGCAAATAAAAGTCCAAATGCATATGGGAAGTTATAGTAATTATAATTTGCATCATAATAATGAGGTTTCCAAGCCCACATATATGGATGTAAAAACTTTTCGTCTAATCCATCTCCATAAGCTTCTTTCTGCGCTTCTATCATAAGTCCCTTTATTTGTTCAACTGTTAATGCACTTTCTTTTCTAGCTTCAAATACTGACTTTTCAAATAAAAATCTTGAATAAATATCTACAATAACTTGTGTACAATCACAAATTTCTGTTTCTAATATAGCTAAAGCTTCTTTATGTTTAACATCTTTAATTGCAGCTTTTTTTATTATAGTTTCACAAAATGTTGATGCTGTTTCTGCTATTGGCATAGGATAATCTGAATTTAATATAGATTCATTTTTTAGACACTCACCATGGAATCCGTGTCCAAGTTCATGAGCCATAGTAACAACATCACCAAAACTTCCCCCAAAGTTTAATAAGATTCTGCTTTCACCTAAAGTATGAATTCCTTGACAAAAAGCTCCTCCTACTTTTCCTTCTCTTGGCTCTACATCTATCCAATTATTATCAATAGCCTTTTGTGCGAAATCTGCTAAATCATCACTAAAAGTTCTAAAATTCTTGACTATAAATTTACTAGCTTCATCATAAGTAAAATTCATATTGGCATTATTAATTGGAGCATATAAATCGTAAAATGGTAATCCATTTTTATGCCCTAATATTTCTGCTTTTCTTCTTAAGTACTTTCTAAATACAGGTAAACTTTCTTTCATTGCTTCAATCATTGCATTTAATGACTCTTCATCCATTCTTGAATTTAAAAGTGTTTCTTCTAATGGAGATTCATATCCTCTTAATTCACAAACAGTTAATACTTCACCCTTTATTCCATTAAGAGCAGCAGCCACTCCCTCTTCAACTTTCTTATATGACTTTATTTCTGCTTCATAAGCTTTTTTTCTAACTTTTTCATTTTTATCATAAGCCATATTTAAAACAACTGTTAATGGGTATTCTTTTACTTTACCACCTTCTGTCATTTCAACAGTTAATGATGAAATTAAATTATCTTTTAATTTACTCCATGCATTTGATCCTGTATTTCTCATATTTGCAATTATATTTTCTTCTTTTTCACTTAATAAATATTTACTATCTTCAACTATACTCTTTAATAAAAATGCATGTTCTTTTAATAATGATGATTTCTCAATTATAGAGTCAATATCCTCTATTTCACTTATATACCTTTCAATTTTAGTAGAACCTTTAACTAAATAAGTTAACTTCTTTTCAAAGATATCTGAATTTTTAAGTGCTTCTGTATCTTTTGTATTTACACTAATACTTAGTTCAATAAATTGCCCTAACTTACTAATCAGTTCCTCTAATTTTATATATTTATTTAAATATTCTTCTAACTTTTCTAATACATTTTCATAATCCTTAACTGCTTCTTCAATCCAATTGTTTATTTCATTTATTTCTTCAGTTAGGCTATTCATATCATTTTTAAATTCAACACTCTCAAATGATTCATATAGCTCTTTTAAACTCCAATTTAATCCCACTTTATAACCTCCAAATTTTATTTAAATTATTTATATTAATTATATACTTATGCTGAAAATTTTTCCAACAAAATATTATATTCTCCTCTTTATAATTAAAAATATTTACATTTAGTTACTAAAAATTTTATTTTTTAATAATAAAAAAAGTAAAATGAATTTTAATATTATAATTCATTTTACTTTTTATATTTATTATTTTCTTGTACTTCTTACTTGAAGTTTTTCAATCCAGCCTTTGTTATACCTTAATGAAATATAACCAATAACACTCATTATAAATGCTCCAACTGCATCTACAAATAAATCTACCATTGTATCCGTTAATGCAGCTCTTCCTATTAATTGAGTACCATTTTCCAAGGCGAATTTTTGCATATTAAGCCCTAAAATTCCATCAAAGGTAAATTCATAAAACTCCCAAATAACACCTAATGTTACTGCAAAACAAAATGAAAATAACGCAACAAAAAGAGGACTTAAAACTATTGGTACCTTTTCTGTCTTATTCAATAAAGTAACAATTGAAAATCCTAAAGCTCCAATCATTGCTCCACTAAAAGTATGTAATATATTATCCCAATTTGGAACATTATAATAAAAACTTCTAACTTCACCTAAATATATTGCTGCATATAAGAATATTGTATATAAAATCAACATATAAGATGGGATTGCTATTTTAAATTTATTTTCTAACATCCCTGGTAATAACATTGCTACTATACCTAAAATACATTGAGATAACATCAATGCATAATCACTTTTTAAACGCACAAAAGATTCAGTTGAATCTGCAACTGTTGGTGCATCATTTATCTCAAAAATTAAGAATATAGTAGTCAAAATTAAAGTAATTAACACAAAGTAGCTTAATAACTTTTGCCAATTAATTTTTTTCTTCATTTTTCATCTCCCCATAAAAATTTATATTTAAAATAATTTATTATTTCAACTATTTATTCTATATTATATTATGTAAAAAGTAAAATAATATGTCCCTATTTTCAATAATAGTAATTAATAGCTTACACATATTTTACATTTTATTCATTTTTACTCTTTACATCTTATTAACTTTAGTATATTATAATATTAATTTAAATTTAAAACACATAATCAGCATTGAAGGAAAGAGTAATTTTAATGATATCTTTAAGCGAGTAAGGGATGGTGTAAGCCTTATAAGATTAGTTTTAATGAAAAACATTCCTGAGCTTCTAACCGAACAATTGAGATTGAAAAGGAAACACCTTTTCCTTACGTCAAAGATGTAAGTTCGATTTGCCAAATTAAAATTGAACCTTAAAAGGAAACATCTTTTCCTTACGTCAAAGATGTAAGTTCGATTTGCCAAATTAAAATTTGGAATCTCACTTATCTCACTTAAGTAGACTTAGACGGGGCCTTACCGTTAAAAAAGGACAGTCTTAAATTATTATTAATTTAGCACTGATTAAGAGGCTTGATGCAAATTAGGTGGTACCGCGGAAGTAACCTTTCGTCCTATTTATTTAGGATGGAAGGTTTTTTTATATTATTTTTAGGAGGTTATTAACATGACAAAAGAATTAAAATCAAAGGTATTTATACCACAAAACTACAAATCAAACTTATCATTAATTGAAACTGAAATAGCAATAAAGAAAGTCAAGGATTTTTTTGAAAGCAAACTTGCCGCAACTTTAAACCTAACAAGAGTTTCTGCTCCACTATTCCTTGAAAATGGTTCAGGTTTAAATGATAACTTAAATGGAATAGAAAGACCTGTAAGCTTTGATATGCTTGCTATTAAAGATAGTAACTTAGAAATAGTTCATTCACTTGCCAAATGGAAAAGATTTGCGCTTCACAGATATAAATTTCAACCTGGATCTGGTTTATATACTGATATGAATGCAATTAGACGAGATGAAGAATTAGATAATCTACACTCTATTTATGTAGATCAATGGGATTGGGAAAAGGTAATTACAAAAGAAGAAAGAACTACTGATACTTTAAAAAGCACAGTAAGAAAGATATTTTCTGTTTTTAAAGCTACTGAAGATTTTGTATCTACACAATATCCTTCAATCGAAAAAATTCTACCACAAGATATCACTTTTGTAACGGCACAAGAATTAGAAGATATGTATCCTGAACTTACAGCTAAAGAAAGAGAAAATGCAATTTGCAAAAAACATAAGGCAGTATTTATTCAAGGAATTGGTGATACATTAAAATCTGGTGAAAAGCATGATGGAAGAAGTCCTGACTATGATGACTGGAGCTTAAATGGAGATATTTTATTCTATGATCCATTATTTGATTCAGCAATTGAATTATCTTCTATGGGCATAAGAGTTGATAAAGAAGCCTTAGATTATCAATTAAAGAAAGCTAACTGTGAAGATAGACGTGAACTTCCATTCCACAAAGCATTATTTGAAGATAAACTACCACTTACTATGGGCGGAGGAATTGGACAATCAAGAATTTGTATGTTCTTCTTAAGAAAAGCACATATAGGAGAAGTTCAAGCTTCTATTTGGGATAACTATACTCACGAAAAATGTGAAGAAGCTGGCATAGAGCTACTTTAGTTTAGTTGATAGTTATTAGTTACTAGTTAATAATTAATATAGAAACTCCTTTTGGAGTTTCTATATTATATATTTTTAGAAATTTAGCATAAGCTGAATTCATTCCTTAAATTTTAACTATTAACTCTTAACTAACTTTACTCTTAGCTTTTAATTAAATAAAAGTCATAGCAAATGAACCATTATCATATAATTATAAGTTCAAATGCTACGACCTTTTATTTTATATTATTCCGGCAATAATTCCTCCACCAACAACTTTGTTTCCTTGATAGAAAACAACTGATTGACCTTTTGTTATTGCTCTTTGTTTTTCTTTAAAACTTACTTTAACTTTACCATCTCTTAAAGGTGAAATAACTGCTTCAGCTGGTTTTCCTGAATATCTAACCTTTGCTTCAACTGTTATTGGTTCTTCAAGCTTATCAAATGGAATAAAGTTAACATCCTTAGCAACTAAGTCAGTCTTAAATATATCCTCTTCTGGACCTAATACTACTTCATTAGTTCTAGGATTAATATCTGTTACAAATACAGGTCTTCCAAGAGCTATTCCAAGTCCTTTTCTTTGACCTATAGTATAGTAAACTATCCCTTTATGTTGCCCTAATATATTTCCGTTTTTATCAACAAAGTTTCCTGGTACAACTTCTAGCGGTCTAGCTTCACTTATGTATCTACCATGATTATTATCTGGTATAAAGCAAATTTCTTCACTATCTTTCTTATTATATACTGATAATCCAATTTCTTTAGCAATTTCTCTTATTCTATCCTTAGTATATTCACCACAAGGCATAAGAGTATGTGCTAATTGTTCTTGAGTAAAGTTATATAATGCATATGTTTGGTCTTTTCTATCATCATCTGAACAAATTAAAAGATATCTTCCATTTTCATCTTGCTCGATTTTAGCATAGTGACCTGTTGCAACATAATCCGCACCTATACCTTGAGCTTTTCTTAATAGCTCATCAAATTTTAAATGTTTATTACATGCTATACATGGATTTGGTGTTTTTCCATCTATGTATTCTTGAACAAAATAATCAATAACTTTTTCTTTAAAGCTATCTCTAAAGTTCATTACATAAAAAGGAATACCAATCTTATTTGCAACTCTTCTTGCATCATCTACAGCTGAAAGTGAACAACACCCACCTTCTCTTTCTGTATAATCTTTATCTTCTTGCCATATTTGCATTGTAACACCAATTACATCATAGCCTTGTTCTTTTAAAAGGTAAGCAGCAACGGAGCTATCAACTCCGCCACTCATACCTATAACTACTTTTTTCTTCTTTTCCATCAAATCACACCTTAAGTTTTTTATTCGTGTCCGTGTACTGCATCATGTAATTCATCATGATCTGTTTCTTCGAATTCCCATCCTTCAGTGCTTAAACCAGCATTTTTTCTGTAGTCATTAATTGCTTTGTGTATAGCTTCTTCAGCTAATACTGAACAGTGCATTTTTACTGGTGGAAGTCCATCTAAAGCTTCAGCAACTGCTTTATTTGATAATTCCCAAGCTTCTTCTAAAGTCTTTCCTTTAATCATTTCTGTAGCCATTGAAGATGAAGCTATAGCTGATCCACATCCAAAAGTTTGGAATTTAACATCTTTAATAATGTTATCTTCTACCTTTAAGTAAACTCTCATTATATCTCCGCATTTAGCATTTCCAACTTCTCCAATACCATTTGCGTCTTCAATTTCTCCTACATTTCTTGGATTTCTAAAATGGTCCATAACTTTATCTGTATATATCATAATTATTTTTCTCCCTTCTTAACAAAATCACTCCATAATGGTGACATATTTCTAATTCTTTGAATAATTCCAGGTAATACCTCTAAAACATAATCAACATCTTCTTCTGTTGATCCATCGCCTAATGTTAATCTTAATGATCCATGAGCTAATTCATGTGGTAATCCTATTGCTAAAAGTACATGTGATGGGTCTAATGATCCTGATGTACAAGCACTACCACTTGATGCACATATTCCTTCAAAATCTAAAGATAATAAAATTGATTCACCTTCTATATACGTAAATCTTACATTTACATTACCAGGTAATCTCTTATCACCTCTTGGTCCATTTAAATATGAATATGGAACTCTTTCTAATATTCCATCTATAAGTTTATCTCTAAGCACTGTAAGTCTTTCCATATGAGCTTCAATATCATTTGTAGCTAACTCTATAGCTTTACCTAATCCAACAACTGAAGCTATATTTTCTGTACCTGCTCTTCTAGCTCTTTCTTGACCTCCACCATGGATTAAGTTGTCTATTCTTACACCTTTTCTTATGTATAAAGCACCTATTCCTTTAGGTCCATAAATCTTATGTCCTGCTAAAGATAAAAGGTCTATATTCATTTCTTTTACATCAACTGGAACATTTCCAACTGCTTGAACTGCATCTGTATGGAATAGAACTTTTCTTTCTCTACAAATTGCACCAATTTCTTTTATTGGTTGAATAGTTCCAATTTCATTATTTGCAAACATAATTGATACTAAAATAGTTTTATCAGTTATTGCATTTTTTAATTCTTCTAAATCAATAAATCCTTCTTCATTAACATCTAAATAAGTTACTTCAAAACCATTCTTTTCTAGATATTCACAAGTATGAAGAACTGCATGATGTTCTATCTTAGTAGTTATTATATGATTTCCTTTTTTTCTATGTGCTGATGCAATACCTTTAATTGCCCAGTTATCTGACTCAGATCCACCCCCTGTGAAGTAAACCTCATTCATATCACAATTTAAAGCTTTAGCAACTTGACCTCTAGCTTTATCAATTGCCATCTTAGTTTCTCTTGATATTCCATAAAAAGATGATGGATTACCAAACTTTTCTGTAAAATACGGCATCATTTCTTCTAAAACTTCTGGCTTTACATAAGTAGTAGCCGCATAGTCCATATATACTGTTTTCATTATTGCTCACTCCTCTTTAATGTTAATGCTTCATTCTTTTCTTTAATTTTATTGTAGTCATCTACTATATCTTGTAACGTTATGCCTTCCATAACTTCATCTATACTATTTTTAATTTTTGTCCATAAAAGTCTAGTTGCGCAGCAATCTATATTATCACATGATACCCCTTCAATACAATCAGCAATTTCTATTGGGCCCTCAAGGACGTACATTATATCAGATACTTTTATATCCTTAGGTTCTCTACCTAAAACATATCCACCTTGAGCCCCCCTTATACTATTAATAAGTTTTGCTCTTCTTAGCGGTGAAAATAATTGCTCTAAATAATACTCAGATATTCCTTGCCTTTGCGAAATAGTTTTTATTGATAGGGGAGAACTTCCATAATGGATTGCTAATTCAACCATGGCTTTTACTCCATATCTTCCTTTAGTTGATAGTTTCATTTTCTCACCCCTTATTCAGACTTTTTTGCTCTGCTTTATGTTTATATCATACTAACTTACTCTGTTTTTGTCAACCCTGAAATACACATACTTTCAGAATTAACTTCAAATTTTTTATGTAAACTTTTTTAATGAGTTTTATTCATTACATCATTTATTTTATTTAAATATTTTTAACTTTTTATATTATTAAAATTCATTATACTTCAAGCATTATTTCTAGTATTTCTTTATCAGTTTCTTTCATTCCCTCTTTACCTAATCTACCTACTGCAGTTATTGTTTTTTCAATATTTTCCTTCAATATACCCGTATTAGCACTATAACATTGATCTTCCATAGCAAGATAATGCCCCATCATACTAGCATCAACACTGGTAGCTATTTTAGCTGCACAAGATGCCTTTGCTCCATCACAAACTATTCCTGAAATATTCGCTAATGTATTTGTAACCGTCTTATTTATTTGATCTAATGTACCACCTTCTAAATATGTAATTGCAGCTCCACTAGCACATCCTGCACTTACAGCCCCACAAAAGGCAGAAAGTCTTCCTATACCTGTTTTTTGATGTATAGTCATTAGATTAGAGAATACTAACCCTCTATATAATAACTCTTCAGACAATCCCTTTTCTTTTGCATATATTATTACTGGAATTGAAGTTGCCATACCTTGATTTCCACTTCCTGAGTTAGTCATAACAGGTAATGAACTACCACTCATTCTTGCTTCTGAAGCAGCTGCAGCATAAACTTTTAGCTTAGTAACAATTGAGTTTGGATAGCATTTCATAAGCATTTTACCTATACCTACTCCATATTCTCCTTTTAATCCTTCTTCTGCTATTGATATGTTATACTCTATTTGTTTATCTAACAATTCTTTTATATCTTTAATATCAACAGTATTTGCAAATTCATATATATCATTAACATTTAAAATACTTCTATCAATAAATACACCTAAATATTTACTTGGATCCTCATTACCTTCGAATAATATCTCTCCATTTTTTATTACCTTAGATATATTATTATGTGCATATTTTATTTCAACTATGGCGCTATCATTTTCACTATATACTTCCATTACTATATGTAACTGAATATCTGTATCTAATCTTTCAACAAAGCAATAATCTTCATTCATAAGTTTATTAGCTTCATTTATATGCTCTTCTCCTACTTCACTAATAACTTGCAATTCTTTACTTGAATCACCAGCTAAAACTCCAATTATTGAACTAGCCTTAATTCCTACTAAATCTCCTGTATTAGGAACAGTTACACACATTGCATTTTTTATTATATTACCGCTACATTTTGCCACAACCTTATCTGGCATTTTCCCTAATACTTCTCTAGCCTTTGCAGCTGCATATGCTATGGCAATAGGTTCAGTACATCCCATTGCTGGTACTAGTTCTTCTTTTAAAATTTGTAAATAATCATTATACTTCTCTTGTTTCATCATCTGTTTCCCCATTTTATTATATTATTATTTTACTTTTTAATTTTATCCCAATAATCTTTTGTAGCTCTTTCAAACTTATTATCTCCATACTCATAATAAGTTCTATTTTTCAAGTTATTAGGTAAATATTGTTGTGTTACATAATGATTAGGATAGCTATGTGGATATTTATATTCAATTCCTCTTCCCATTTTACACGCTCCACTATAATGAGCATCCTTTAAATGAGTAGGTATATCCCCTATAGACATATTTTCTAAATCATTTAATGCTGCATCTATTGCTAAATATGCTGAATTAGATTTTGGACTTGTTGCTAAAAGGATAGTTGCCTCTGCAAGTGGAATTCTTGCTTCTGGAAATCCTAATTCCCTAGCAGAATCAACTAGTGACTTTACAATTAAACTTGCCTGTGGATAAGCAAGACCTATATCCTCCGCTGAAATTACTTGTAATCTTCTACAAATAGAAATCAAATCACCAGCCTTAATAAGTCTAGCTAAATAATGAATAGCAGCGTCAGCATCACTACCACGAATTGATTTTTGAAAGGCACTTAGTATATCATAATGTGCATCACCATCATTATCATAAGCAATTACCTTACTTTGAGTTGAATCCTTAACAACATTTAAATCAATTACTACAATTTTATCACTATTAGGCCTAGTTGAATTTAATGCAATTTCTAATCCATTAATAGCCTTTCTTACATCGCCATTACAATAAGATGCTAAATAATTTATAGCTTCATCTTTAACATCTAATTTTATTTCATTATATCCTTTACTTTTAATATCTATAGCTCTATTAAGCGCTTTCTTTATATCATCCTCTTCTACTGGTTTGAACTCAAATATAGTTGATCTTGAAAGTAAAGCCTTAAAAATATAAAAATATGGATTTTCTGTAGTTGATGCAATTAAAGTTATTCTTCCATCTTCAATATATTCTAAAAGTGATTGTTGCTGCTTTTTATTAAAGTTTTGAATCTCGTCTAAATAAAGAACCACACCATTAACGCCTAAAAAAGTATCTAACTCTTTTGTTATTTCCTGAATATCTTTTAATGAAGCATTTGTAGCATTAAGCTTATAAAATCTTTTTCCTGCCTTTTCTGCAATAATATTCGCTACTGTGGTCTTTCCTACTCCTGGTGGCCCATAAAATATCATATTTGAAATTCTACCACTCTTTACTATTCTATCTAAAATTTTATTTTCTCCTAATATATGTTGTTGACCACAAACTTCACTTAATTGTGTAGGCCTAATTAAATCTGCTAATGGTTTCATTTTTTCACCTCAAATATTTCTTCCTCATATTATATAAAATCTACAGCCTTTTTTACAACTCTTTCAATCATTATTAAAGTATAGCATAAAATTCGTTTAAATATAAAAAAAATGAGAGATTGCAATTTTTATTTACAATCTCTCATTTCAATATTTATTTAACTATTTAATTATCTATAAAATTCTTGAGTAGCATATACTTTATTACCTATTTTATATACTCCAACTCCTATACTTGAGAAGTTAGTTGATAATATATTTTCTCTATGACCTGATGAGTTCATCCAGTTTGTCATAAATCTTTCTGCTAAAGCATCTGCGCTTATATTACCGCCAATATAGGCTATATTTTCTCCCCATGCCTTATATGATACGCCGTCTTTTTTCATTTGAGTTGTTATAAGATTTCCATTTAAATCTTCATGACTAAAGTAATTATTATCTCCCATATCTTGCGATTTAATTCTAGCGTATTTTTGCATTACTGTATTATATGTTAATGTTGGAACTCCTGCTTTTGCTCTTTCTTCATTTACTTTATTATATATAGCTGTTTCTACAGCTGCCATAAAGTTTTCATCCGCATTAGTTACATTATTTTCTGTAGAGTTATCCGGTGTTTCGTCAACTACTGGTGTATTTGGAACACTTGGTGTTTCATCTACTGTTGGTGTATCCGGAACACTTGGTGTTTCATCCACTACCGGTGTATCTGGAACACTTGGCGTTTCATCCACTGTTGGTGTATCTGGTGTACTTGGTGTTTCATCAACAGTTGGTGGAACTATTGTATCCTCTGGTGTTTCAGTATTGTTACTTGGTGGAACTATACTATCGTTATTATTATTGTTATTGTTTCCTCCATTATTAGGCTTGTCTACTGTTCCTCCAATAATTATACTTCCACATGAACTATTCGACCACCATATTTTTTTGAATATTACTCCTTGTAATAAGCCACCTGAAATACTACATTTATTATTTTCACTTGAATTTGTTTCTGAAGAACTTACTTTATTAATTGTTATTAAATTTGTTTTTCCTTGAGAACATTCTTTTACAGCTGCAAAAGTTGGTGTAACCGCCCCCCCTAGCACTGTTAATGTAACTATACTGGCAATTAGTTTTTTCTTCATCTGTACCACTCCTTTTTATTTTTTCGAACAACTTAATATTGTCCAATATCTTATTAGTTCAAAGTACTTTTTACTTTCACTAAAGCCGCCAGATACAGTTATATCATATTTTTATCACAGAACTAACAGTAGATTCCTTCGTTACATACCAATAATGACTAATCTAAATTTCACATTCCTTAATAACCATAAAAATACCAATAAAATTTCTGCATATTTTCTGACTTTATAACAATTTGGTAATTTTATACTTACAATAAATTACCACGTATATTATTGATTTTTTCGGAAATTTACATTTTCATTTTCAGCTATTTCTAAACTTTCATACTCCTTAACACTCTTAATTACATAATTTCCTTTTTCCTTTTTAAGAACAACCTCTACTGGAACATTATTTCCCTCTACTGAATCATATCCTTCCTCTACCCCATCACTTTCTAAAGTTGTCCCTTGTGCCTCCATATTTAAAACCATACAAAGCTTATATTCTCCATCTTCCTTTGTTACTCCCTTAACTTCACTTTCATATTTAGTAAATTCAACTTTTCCAATAAGGTAACTGTAAAAAACTTCGTAATTGCATTCATTAAATGTGTCTTCATCAATATAATTACTTACTTCATCATCATATGAATTTTCATATGACAGCACTTTATCTACAATTTCTTTCATTTCATTAATATCTTTAGATGATATATTACTACTACACCCAACTACACTTATAGAAAATAACATTAATATAAATACCACTATTTTTTTCATATCTTCTTTACCACCTTTACAAACTTTATTTATACATTCTTATGTAACCTTCCCCAAAGATATGAATTTTACATTGTGAAAATTAAGTGAAGCTCTAAATTTTAATTTAGTTAGCTGAACTTACTCCTCTGAATGATAATGAGGAGCGAGTTTCCCTTAAAAGCTCTAAATTTTAATTTAGTTAGCTTAACTTACTCCTCTGAATGATAATGAAGAGCGAGTTTCCATTAAAAATAAAATTCTTAAATACTATTGTCATACTTTTTTTAAAAGTAATTTACCCAAGTGATAACCACTTTATAAACTTTATCAAATTATCCGAAATTAATTATATAAATTAAAGATGAAATTCAACTTATTCCTCAAAATATAATATTTAATTTTCCGTTATTACTCCATATAAGTAAATTATCGCATAAAAAAAGAGCACATCAGTGCTCTTTTTAGTCATTATATATTAGGGTATTTGATACCACTCCAATATACATTATTTATCATTATAGCTTTATCTGATAATGTAACTCCATCTAAAGCCCATTTCTTAAACTCTTCAAATCCAGTTCTATCTACAATATATCCAATATGCTCTTTACCACCTGGTGCATTTTTATCAATATATTGTTCAACATATTTATAAGTATTAACTATTATTTTGATTATACTTTCTTCATCAGCCCAAATTAAGAAGTCTTCAGCAAGTCTTGGATTCTTCTTACCTGTTCTACCCATAATGGCAAGTCTATAGTATTTTTCTTTACTTCTAGTCCATGCTCCTGTTGGACAGTTAATTACACATTCACCACATCCGATACATTTGCTATGATCTCTAACTGGCGTATAGTTTTCAGCATGTAATGCTGCTGTTGATTTCTTAGTACAAGCTCTAACACATGCACCACAAGATATACATTTACTTTCATCTAATTGTGGTTCAGTCATCCCAATAATACCGAAGTCATGCATTCTAACCTTCATACAATCGTTAGGACATCCTGTTAAAGCAACCTTAAAGTGTAAGTCATTTGGGAATATTGCTTTTTCTATTTTCTTAGCAAAGTTAGTTGTATTGTAATTAGCAAATGGACATACATTATTTCCTATACATGCACTTACATTTCTTGTACCAGCAGATGTATACCCTTTACCTGGTACTAATTGATTAATTTCTAATCCTTCAATGATTGGTTGAAGTAATTCATTAACCTTATCCATGTTTTTCATATCGATTCCTGGAACTTCAAATCCTTGTCTAGTAGTTAAATGAACTGTTCCATTACCATATGTTTCAGCAATTTCTTGAATTAAACCTAAATATTTAGCATTTAAGTGTCCACCTGGAACTCTTATTCTTGATGCTGTAAGACCTCTATGTTTTGTAACTCTAAAGGCATTCTTTTTTAGCTTTTTAGTATTGATATCCATTAATTACTTCCTCCTAATCAATTAAAGATTTTCCTACTGTATAGTTAAATACTGGTCCATCTAAACAAATATAAGTATCATCTATTTTACAGTGTCCACATTTACCTATTCCACAGCACATTTTTCTTTCTTGAGAAATCCAGATATTTTCTTCCTTTATTCCAAGCTTTAAGAATTCTAAAACAGTAAACTTCATCATCATTGGAGGTCCAACAACAACTACTTGTACATTATCCATATCTTTTATTTCTAATTCAGGAATATATTTAGTAACTAATCCTACTTTACCTTCATAACCTTCTTTAGCAGTATCAACTGTTAAAATAAGATTCATAGTCTTTTCCCATTCTTTCATGTCTTCTTTAAATAAAACATCTTCTGGTGACTTAAATCCTGTAATTAATGTCATGCTTGTACAATCATTTGTATTTTTAGAGAAGTATTCTACTATTCCTCTTACTGGTGAAAGACCTGTTCCTCCAGCAACTACTATTACTTCTTTGTTTTTATAGTTTTCTATATCAAAACCATTTCCATAAGGTCCTCTTAAGAATAACTTATCTCCTACATAGTTTTTAAATATTTCATTAGTAACTTTACCAACTCTTCTTATTGTTAAGTCAACATATCCTTCACCAATTCCACTTACAGATATTGGTGCTTCACCATACTTTGGAAGAGATACTTCAAAGAATTGACCTGGTTTAACATCTCCGTTAAAAGCCATTCTAAAAGTATATTCTATTGGAGTATGTTCAATTACTTCTAAAATTTCTGATCTAAATGGTATGTATTCATTCTTAGTCATTATTCTTCACCTCGTTCATAGCATCTTCTAACTTATTAATGATTGTAGAGAAACTGATGTATTCTGGACATATATCATCACATCTACCACATCCAACACACATATGATATCCCCACTTTTTCTTGTAGTCATATACTTTATGAAGAGTTTTAAATCTCATCTTTTGACCTTTTTCTTTTCTAAAGCTATGTCCACCAGCCATATCTGTATATCCATCCACATGACATGATGCCCATACTCTTCTTCTTTCACCAGCATTTTTATTATCTTTATAAGTTATATCTTGCATAGTGAAGCATGTACATGTTGGACAGACAAAGTTACATCTACCACAAGTTATACATCTTTCATTATATTCATTCCACATTGTAGATTTCATAACTTCTAAACCTAAATTTTCTGGAATATTAACTTTAACTGGATTTTCTGTAACGAAATCAGGAGTAACTTCCTTTTCTTCTTTTTCTACATAATCTAAAATAGCTGCAATTTCCTCATCCTTAACATCTAAGTACACATCTTGTCCATCAACCTTGATATAAGCATTGTATTCATCAGTTTTATTAGATCCCATGCTTACACAGAAACAATTTTCAAAACTGTTTTCACAACCAATTAAGATAAACTTTGCATTTTCTCTCATCTTTTTATAGTAGATATCTTCAAAGCCATTTCTTAAGTATATATCATCTATTCTCTTTACAGAATGAATTTCACAACTTCTTAAGAATACTAACGCTGGTCTCTCATCTACTTCTGCTTCTTTACATTCATCATCATTAAAGAAGAATAAAGTTTGTCTTGTAGGTAAAATTGTTTCTTTATATGAATAACTTGATTTTTTATCAAATTCAATTTCTTCTATTGTAGAAACTTCTCCATATCTTACTCTATCAGTATCAGAAAAAGTTCCTGCACCTTCAAAAACTTTTGGAGCATAGATTCTATATGTTTTCTTTAACTCTTTTAAAGCTAAATTCATATTTTCTAAGTTAAGTTTATATCCCATGTAAAACACCTCTTAGCTTATTTTTTCTTTTTCTTGTTAATACATTAACAAGTCGATGTTTAAATTATATTTTTTTTACAAAAAAAAAGATGTGACATTTATCACATCATTTAAATTTTCTTAATTATCTTTGAAGAATCTAACTAATTTTTCTCTATCAGGAACTATAATTCTTTTATTTTTATTTATGATTAAACCTTCATTATTTAAAATTTTTAAAGCTCTTGAAATTGTTTCCCTTGGGGCCCCAAACATATCAGCTAAATATGTAATCGTTATGTTTAAATCAATCAATGTACCCTCTTCTATTTCTATTCCATAATCTCTCGATAATTTCCATAACTTTGCTGCAACTCTCTTTTCAACCTTTATAGGAATTGAATTTTTTCCTTGTCTATATAATCTTCTTACTTTCATTGCTAATGAATTAATTATTATTTTAGAAAGTTCAAAATCCTCTTTCATAATATCTAAAAATTTTATTCTATCAAAACATAAGATTTCTGCTTTTTCAAAAGCTTCACAATTAATAGAAGCTGGTAAATCATCAATTATTACTTCATTAATTACTGTATCTTTACCTAAAATAAAAATAACTTTTTTTTGTGCTGATTCACTTTGTTTATATAATGCAACCTTGCCACTTTTAACTATATAAATACTCTTTATTATTTCCTTATCTCTAAAAAGATGCTCCCCTTTTTTTAATTGCCTTACAAAACAAATTTCATTTAACTTATGTATTGTATTATTATTTATATGAGAGAATAATGAAATTTCATTTAATTTTAAACTATTCTTACTCAAACTTTTATCTCCTCGTATTATTATTGTGAATATTATATCACAACTTTTATAAAAAGCATTTTTAAATTCAATAGAATATTTCTATATATAAATATATATTTATATTAATTTTAATATAAACACTCCTATTATCATATAAATTATGTAATTATATGAATCTTTTAACTTTAAAATTACCATATATAGTATTATAAATTTTATCGCTCAAATTTCTAAGTTAAATCAAATATGTAAATTCTTTTTAGGATAATATTATTTTTTACACTTATTTCATAAATTATTTTAAGATATCTTTTTCTGATTATCTAAAAAAAAGCCCTAGCTTCCGCTAGGACCTTATATATTATTATTGATTATTTAGCTTTCTTTTCTTTTTTAGTTGGAGCTGCTTCAGCTTTAGCTTCATCTTTAGCATTTTCTCCATAGTAGCTAGTGATATACATTTCTTTTAATTCAGACATTAATGGATATCTTGGGTTAGCTCCTGTACATTGGTCATCAAATGCTTGCTCAACCATTTCATCTAATGTTTCGAAGAATTTAACTTCACTTACACCAGCATCTTTAATTGTCTTAGGCATATTTACTTTGTTTTGTAACTCGTCTATAGCCTTTAATAATAATTCAACTTTTTCAGCTTCAGTGTTTCCACCTAATCCTAAGTGATCTGCTATCTTAGCATATCTCCATGCTGCATTTGGATATTTGTATTGAGCAAATGCTGCTTGCTTAGTTGGAGCATCAGTAGCATTGAACTTAATAACTTCTTTCATAACTAAAGAGTTAGCCATACCGTGTGGTAAGTGGTGGAATGCACCTAGCTTATGAGCCATTGAGTGGTTAATTCCTAAGAATGCATTACTGAATGCCATACCTGCCATACAAGATGCATGAGCCATTTTTTCTCTTGCTTTAATGTTAGTTGTACCTTCATTATAAGCATCTGGTAAATACTTGAATACTAATCTGATTGCTTCTAAAGCTAATCCGTTAGTGTATTCAGAAGCCATTATTGAAACATAAGCTTCAATTGAGTGAACTAATACGTCGATACCAGCACAAGCTGTTAATCCCTTAGGAGAAGTCATCATTAACTCAGCGTCAACGATAGCCATATCTGGAGTTAGTTCGTAGTCAGCTAATGGATACTTAATTCCAGTTTCTTCGTCAGTGATAACTGCGAATGGAGTAACTTCTGATCCAGTACCAGCTGAAGTTGCTATTGAAACCATCATAGCTTTTTGACCCATAGTTGGGAATCTGTATATTCTCTTTCTTATATCCATGAATGTCATAGCTAAATCGTGGAAGTTAACTTCTGGATGTTCGTACATAACCCACATAATCTTAGCAGCATCCATAGCTGATCCACCACCAAGTGAAATTATAACGTCTGGTTGGAAGCTAGTCATTTCAGCAGCACCAGCTCTAGCACATCTTAATGTTGGATCTGGTTCAACATCTGAGAATATTTTGTATTGGATTCCTTGTGATTCTAAAACTTCTGTAACTTTGTTAGTGTATCCCATTTCGAATAATACTTTATCTGTTACGATGAATGCTTTCTTTTTACCCATGTCACCTAATTCAGCTAAAGCTACTGGTAAACAACCGTATTTGAAGTAAGTTTTTTCTGGAACTCTAAACCAAAGCATATTTTCTCTCCTTTCAGCAATGCTCTTAACGTTAATTAAGTGCTTAGGACCAACGTTTTCTGAAACTGAGTTTCCTCCCCATGATCCACAACCTAATGTTAATGATGGTGCTAATTTGAAGTTAAATAAGTCTCCGATAGCCCCTTGAGCTGCTGGCATGTTTATTAATGTTCTTGCAGTTTTCATTCTTTCACCGAATGTTAATACTCTATCTCTATTCTTAACTTGATCAGTATATAAAACTGAAGTATGACCCATACCACCTAATTCTATTAATCTATCAGCTTTATCTAAAGCTTCTTCAAATGATTTAGCTTTGTACATAGCTAATACTGGAGATAATTTTTCGTGTGAGAATGGTTCTTCTAATTCAACTGAAGTAACTTCACCAACTAAAACTTTAGCTGTTTCTGGAACGTTAACTCCTGCCATCTTAGCTATCTTATAAGCAGATTGACCAACCATGTCAGCATTTAATCCACCTTTTTCATTTAAGATGATATTTCTAACTTTATCTATTTCTTCACCTTTAAGGATATAAGCTCCTCTTTCAGCTAATTCTCTCTTAACTTCATCATAAACTTGTTCTAAAACAACGATTGATTGTTCTGATGCACAGATAACACCGTTATCAAATGTCTTAGAAAGTAATATTGAGTTTACAGCCATTTTAATGTGAGCTGTTTCATCAATGATTGCTGGAGTATTACCTGCTCCAACCCCTAAAGCTGGTCTTCCTGATGAGTAAGCAGCCTTAACCATTGCTGGACCACCTGTAGCTAGGATTATATCTGATTCTCTCATAACATTTTGTGATAATTCAACTGATGGTTGATCTATCCATCCGATTATTCCTTCTGGAGCTCCTGCTTTAACTGCAGCTTCTAAAACTATTCTAGCAGCTTCAATTGTTGCATTCTTAGCTCTTGGGTGTGGAGAGATTATTATAGCATTTCTAGTCTTTAAAGCTATTAAACACTTGAATATTGCTGTTGATGTTGGATTTGTTGTAGGAACGATAGCAGCTATAACACCAATTGGTTCTGCTACTTTAGTAATTCCACTTGTCTTATCTTCTTCTAAAACTCCACAAGTTTTCATATCCTTATATTGGTTATATATATATTCAGCAGCAAAGTTGTTCTTTACAACTTTATCTTCAACTATTCCCATTCCAGTTTCTTCTACAGCTAATTTAGCTAACTTAATTCTGTTGTGGTTAGCTGCTAAAGCTGCTTGTCTGAAAATTTCGTCTACTTGTTCTTGAGTGTAAGTAGCGAATTTCTTTTGTGCTTCTCTTAATTGTTTAATTCTTGCTGTTAATTCTTGAGCGTTTGTAACTTTCATGTATTACATCCTCCTAAATAATCAATATTTATAATAATTTTAAATTGATATCTTATCTTTTGGGCTTTGTTAAGTTTTTGTTTTGATTGTTAATTCTTTAACTTGTCCACACCCTTATTGTACTCGTTTGTTTATTTTTTGTCAAACTTTTTTTATATATTTTTTTTATTTTATTTTCACTGTATAATTAGCACTACTACAAACCCCTTATTTTTCAACAATGATAACATTTTCAACTATCCAGTAATTTTTTTGACATTTTTCACTCTGTTTTTATAAATATTTTTTTAATATTACTTTAGCAATATTTTTTTGTACTTCCAACATAATCCTTAAGTTTCGTTATATTAATAACAAAGTCTTTATTTAATTGATTTACTTTTTTAATATTTGTATTTGCTAATTGTTTTATTCTATTTATACATATACAAAAAAGGGACTATATACCTTAAATAAGTATATAGTCCCTTCAAATATATTTTTATGCTAAAGAAGTTAATAAACTTCTATCACTTAATTCTTCTATAGCATTAGCTTTACCGAACATCTCCATAAGCTTTTCAGTTGTTAAGTTTTTCTTTTCTTTTCCACTAACATCTACAATCACTTTACCAGCATGCATCATTAGTAATCTGTTACCACACTCTAAAGCATGCTTCATATTATGAGTAACCATCAATGTAGTAATTTCCTTTTCTTTAACTACATTTTTAGTAATCTCCATTATTTTTGCTGATGTCTTTGGATCTAATGCAGCTGTATGCTCATCTAATAATAGTAATTTAGGTTCAGACATAACTGCCATCATTAATGTTAAAGCCTGTCTTTGACCTCCTGATAATAGTGTAACTTTGTTATAAAGCTTATTCTCTAATCCTAAATCAAGCTTAGTTAATAACTCCTTATAATACTCTATTCTCTTTTTATTTATCCCAAAAGAAAGTCCATATTTTTTTCCTTTATTATCAGCTAAAGCTAAATTTTCTAGTATAGTCATATTTGGTGATACTCCAAAGGAAGGATTTTGATAAACCCTACCTATATATTTTGCTCTTTTAAATTCTTCCTTATAAGAAACATCTTTACCATCTAATACTATTAATCCAGAATCAATATTAATATTACCACTTATTAAATTTAACAATGTTGATTTTCCTGCTCCATTTGAACCAATAATAGTAATAAAGTCACCCTTATTTATATCAATACTAAAATTATCAAAAATTTTATTCTCATTTACGGTGTTAGGATTAAATACTTTGCATAACCCTTGAATCTTTAGCATCACCATCACCACCTTTATTACTCATTGATTTTACATCTCTATTTTTACGCTTAAATTTGAATACATTATTATTTGCCGCTAATGCTACAGCAACTAACACTGCTGTTAATATTTTTAAATCATTTGGATTTAGTTTCATCCATAAAGCAATTGCAATTACTAATTTATATATGATTGCTCCAAATATAGATAAGGTTGTAGCTTTTATAAATGATATCTTTCCAAAAATGGATACACCTATTATTACGGCTGCTAATCCCATTACAACAATTCCTGTTCCCATAGTTACATCTGCAAATCCTTGATGTTGAGCTGTTAATGCTCCTGCTAAAGCTACTAATCCATTGCTAATAGCAAGTCCTAAAACCTTAACTAAGTTTTTATTAACCCCTAATGAAGATACTACTTGTTCATTATCTCCTACTGCTGTCAATAAAAATCCAGCTTTTGTCTTCAAGAATAAATCTAAAATAATTTTAACTACAACAACTATAGCCAATATAATAAAAATTGAATTTACGGCTGTGCTTTTAAAAATATAATTTGTATTAAATAAAGGTATATTTGATTTTCCCATTATTCTTAAATTTACTGAATAAAGTCCCATCATAACAAGTATTCCAGACATTAAATTGCTTATTTTAAGCTTAACATGTAAAAATCCTGTTATAGAACCTGCAATTGCACCACCTATTGTAGCTATCAATATCGAAATCCATGGATTTACTCCATTAATCAAAAGAGCTGCCGATATTGAAGCTCCTAAAGGAAATGTACCATCTACTGAAAGGTCTGGGAAATCTAATATCTTATAAGTAATATAAACTCCCATTGCAACTAAGGCAAATAATAAACCTTGCTCTAATGCATTAATTACTACATCCACTAGTTAACCCCTCCAGTTACCTTTGTAGCCTTAGAATTAATATCATCTGGAACTGTAATATTTAATTTTTCAACCACATCAGTATTAATTGTTATACTCATATCACTTAAAGTAGATATTTCTATATCACTAGGAGCCTTACCATTTAAAATTTCGGCTGCTTTATATCCTGCTTCTTTTCCTAATTTAAAATAGTCTATACCAATTGAGCAAAGTCCACCTTTAGATACTCCCGCTTCTTCTCCACATAAAATAGGTATATTCTTATTTATACAAAGATTTCCTACTAAATCATATGCAGAAGCAACTGTATTATCAGTTGGTGCATATAATGCATCTATTGAACCTAATGCTGCACTTAAATTTTGATTTATTTCATTTACTGTAGTAACAGATATTTCTTTAATATCTATATTTCTTTTCTCAGCCTCTTTTTTTAACTCTTGTACTTGTGCTAAAGAATTAGCTTCTGATGAATTATAAATAACACCTAATGTTTTTATGTCTGGAACTAATTCTGTTAATAAATCTAATTGCTCTTCCATTGAAACCATATCTGATGTACCTGTGACATTAGTTCCTGAACTTTCCCAAGAATTTGCTACTCCAGCATCAATTGGATCAGTAACTGCTGTAAATACTATAGGTATATCCTTTGTTGCATTATATGATGCTTGCAAACTTGATGTTGCTATAGCAAATATCATATCTACTTTAGATGTAACAAATTGATCTGAAATAGTTTTTGCAATAGCCATATCCCCTTGCGCATTTTGGTAATCAATCTTTAAATTCTTTCCTTCTTCAAACCCTTTCTCTTTTAAGCCCTCTATGAACCCTTGTCTTGATGCGTCTAATGCATCATGTTGTACTAACTGATTAACTCCAATAGTATATGTCTTTCCATCACTTTCAACATTTTCACTTGATTCAGTTGTACTTCCTTCCTTTTCTTCCGTATTAGCGTTTGAACAAGACATTAATCCTGTCATCACTAAAAGGCCACTTAAAATTAGAGCTAACTTTTTCTTTCCTACCATCTTTCCATCCTCCTAAAACTTAAAATAACCTAACTTGTCCTACTTACCTACTTTCCCACCTCATATAATGATGAAATCCCATATGTATTTATTCTTATTCAATCATTATAGTAATTTTTTATACTTTTGTTACTAAAAGTTAAGTTATTTTATTAATTTGATATTTTTATATTATCATGTTTTGAATATAATGTAAATAATATTATTTAATTCCATTTGTTGTTTTTATTTCTATCCCTTATTGCTTCAATAAAAAAAACTGTATTAAAACTAATTTATTAGCTTTAATACAGTTCTTTATTTTTTATTCAGGTATAGCTCTATGACCAATTCCAATCACCACTTCATCTAAGTGCAACAGACCAACACTTAAAAATATACAAACACTTAAATGTTGTCCTCTTCTAGCTATACCAACCTTACCTCCAACATTTTGACCGCTAGCTCTTTCTTTTACTTGCATTAACGCATCTCTAGTTGCTCCAATTACTCCACCTTCATGTAAATGCTCTTCTCTTATTACTCCACTTCTTTTGGCTGCAACTATAGTTCTTTCTAAAATCTTTGTAGTTGATTCATTTATATTCCCACCAATGTTTACAGCAGTTACTAAAGTTCCTAATCTTTTATATTTTTCTTTTAACTTCTCTTCTTCTTCCCTAGTCGAAATTGCCATCTGTGTAGCAATCTTTGCAACTTCCATACTTGAACTAAAATTCATACCAATACCTTCTCCCATACTCCATACTCTTCAAATAAATAAATATAATACACTACTTGATATCATTAGTAGGCGTAAAATTACCTAACCAAATTAAAATTATGTCTAATTAATGAAACTCTGCCTTCTTTGGTCGGCTGAGTAAGTTCGCCTGACCAAATTAAAATTTGGAGGCTTTTGTGGAAACTCTGCCTTCTTTGGTCGGCTGAGTAAGTTCGCCTGACCAAATTAAAATTTGGAGGCTTACTTATGTAAATTATACTTTGTTTCAAAGAAATTAACCATTCTTTTTAGTGATGAAATAAGTACTACTTCTTCTTCTTGTGGAAGCTCTTCCATTATGCTCTTTATCATATCATCATGGAATTGTTTATGACTTTTAAAAGCTTCTTCTCCTTTACCTGTTAATTTTATTAAAACAACTCTTCTATCTTCTTCTATTCTTCTTCTTTCTACATACTCTTTTTTTATTAATCTATTTATTGCTGTTGTTAATGTTCCAACAGTAATCTCTAAATCTCTAGCAACTTCAGTCATTGTCATTTCCCTATCACATCCAATTGCTTCAATTATGTGCATTTCTGTAACCGATAAATCACTAAACTCTCCAGCCTTAAGAACAGATCCTTCAATCTTTAATATGTCATTAAATAAGTCTACTAACAGGCTATTTAATACATCTTCAGCTTCATTTCGTATCATTTGTTTCACTCTCCCAAAAAAAATTAAAAATATACTATTATTATAAAATAGATTATGCAAATTAAGCCAGTATTATTTGAAATTATTTATCAACTAATATATATAATTATATAGAAAAAGAGAATGCTTTTTAACAGCATTCCCCAAAATCCATTATATATTGTTTATCCACAACACTTTTTATATTTTTTCCCACTGCCACAAATACAAGGGTCATTTCTTCCAATCTTAACAACATTGACAACTCTTGATTGAAGTTTTGCTATTTCATCTTCAGTGTATCCCTTTAATGACCATCTTCTTATGCTCTTAGCAAATAACTCTAATTCATATATAAATATCTTTCTTTCCTCATCAGATTGAATTTCATATGCTTGAAGGAAAATATCTATAGCTTCTTCTTTTGCAACTTCATTCTTTATAGCAACTATAAATCCATCCATTTCCTCTCTTAAGATATTCTTATCTATTACAAATAACTCACCAAGAACTTTTTCTAATTTATTTCCTTGCTTATTTTCTTCAACAAAGTCAATTTTACCAGCTTTAATTAATGACTTTTTATCAAATTTATAATAATCATTTTTAGCATCTTTTTGAAGCTTCATTATATTATCTACATCTTCAACGTCTATATGACAAATCATATCTCCATCTATAACATAATCATATCCTAATTCTTCACCATTTGCTATTAATCCGTTTAAATATGAAACTTCAAAAGTTTTCCCAAAGATATTCTCTAAATTAGATTTTATTAAATCAAAACTACATACTCCATAATAGTAAACCATTCCTGCAATAGCCTTAGTTACTTCTTCATTTAATCTAACTTTTTCCTTAAGCTCTTTATTAATTTGCTTAGAAATAACTTCTTTTAATTCTTCTGGCATTACTACAAAGGCTTCTTCTTCCTTAATACCTGAAAAAGCTAATCCTCTATTTCTTAAGTAATTTATATAAATTAACTCATTACATTCATATTTTTTTAATCCGCTTACATTAAGTAATTCCTCTACGAATTTTAAAGTGCTTTCTTCCATTAATTCTAATGCAATACTAACCTTATTTAAAACAACCTCTTTAATTCTTTCAACAGCTTCTGCTTTTTTTAATGTTGTAATACCTCTTACTGAATATTTTTTAGCTATTTTAACTAATTCATCTTTAGTCATCTTTTCTAAAAATGAATTTAATGTGCAATCTTCATCTAGGCTTTTCCACATTTTTTCGGCATTCTTAAAGTCTGCCTTCGTTATTTCCTCTTGAAGTTTATTTTTATCTTCCATTAAATTAAGTCACCCCGTATTCTATTTTTGCAAAAAAATCACTTATTCTATTATATATTTTTTTTTGTTTTAGTCAAAATTATTTTTTACCAATACCAAACTTATGTACTATATTTTATTTTAAATATAAAAAGTAGCAAATTAATATTTAAAACTACCACGTAATTTTAAAGTTAATTTGCTACTAAATATAAATAAAGATATTTCTAAATTTATTTATGCTAAACACATTATTTATTTCTCTTATATATTGTAACTCCATCTTTTATGGTTTCTAATACTTTTATATCTTTTAAATCCTCAATAGGAATTTCTAATGGATTTTTATCTAAAATTACAAAATCAGCATTTTTACCAACTTTAATACTTCCTTTTTTATCTTCTTCAAAATATTGATATGCTGCATTTATAGTAACTGCCTTTAATGCTTCTATTACACTTATTCTTTCACTTTCTCCTAATAAAACTCCACTTTTTGTTTTTCTGTTAACTGCACAATGTATAGTTTCCATCATATTTGGTTCAATAACTGGTGAATCTTGATGGAATGTAAAAGTAATACCATTTTCTAAGGCAGAAGCAGTTGGACTGATTTTTGATGCTCTTTCAAATCCAAAATTATTAATGTGAACATCTCCCCAGTGATATACATGTGCCACAAAGAATGATGGTATGATACCTAACTTTTTAACATCTTCTAATTGCTCTATTCTAAGCAATTGTGCATGAATCATAACTGGTCTTAAACTTTTTACATCATATCCATCTTCTTGTACCTTTTTAATAGCATCTATAAATTGTTGAGCAGCTGCATCTCCATTACAATGCGCTAGTATTTGTACATTATTTTTTGTTGCTTCTTTTATAGCATTATAAACATCTTCATATTTCATTGTGCCATAACCATAATATGTATCTTCTCCTAAATAAGGTGTAAGCATCCATGCAGTACGTGCTTGTGGTGATCCATCTAAAAATATCTTATATCCGCCCAACTTAAAATTTTTGTTATATTTCATTATTGAATCTTTAAATTTAGAAAATAATTTTTCCGCTGAAGAAACTTCTGAATAACCAACTAAATCTACTTTCAACATATTATTATTTATTAAAGCCTCATATAATGGAATCATTTGAGAAACCATCATTCCCTCTTGAACTGTTGCTATTCCATGAGATAAATATTTTTCTTGTACTTGAATATATGCATTAAATAATTCATTTGCATCTGGCATTGCAGCTTCTTTCATATATTTCATAAATGCTGTTTCTTCCATATATCCAGTCAACTTATTATCCTTTTTACCTATTAATCCACCTTCAGGAGATACAGTATCTACAGTTACACCTAGTAACTCTAACGCCTTAGAATTAAACACTCCTGCATGCCCTGATTTATGTTGAATAAGAATTGGAACTTTAGTACTTACTTTATCTAACTCTTCACAAGTTGGATGAGCTTTTTCTACAAAATTATTATGGTCATATCCCTTACCTATAACCCATTTATTTTCTTGCAAATTATCACTTTTAACAAAATCACTTAACTTTTCTAATACATCATCTATTGAAACTGCTTCTTCTAATGGTACTTGTAAAAGAGCACTTGCTGCACCTGAAAAGTGACTATGCGGATCTAAAAATGCTGGTATTAATGTTTTACCCTCCAAATTTATCTTTTCAACTTCAGAATACTTTTTTATTATATCTTCATAATTTCCTATTTCATTTATTTTTCCATTTTCTATAAAAACTGATTCTACACTTTCATTTCCTTCAAGTGTGATTATCCTCCCATTATAAAATACCTTTTTCATACACTTATACCTCCTATTAAATAATAAGCAAGGGCACTAAAAGAAAACTCTTTTAGCACCCTTGCTCATATCAATAAAACAATTATAACCTTTTATATCAACTTTTACAATATTTAAACTTTTTATTTTATAAACATAAATTTATACTCATAATATTATATTAATATTTTTATTCTTCATTACTAAATAATCCAGCACCTTTTATAATCTCCTGCTCTGCAAATAGGCTATTAACAGCTACTTTATAATCTATTGCCTTTTGTGCTTTTTTTATTTTCTTATAATATTTTTTATTATTAGTAAATATATGAGACATATAACCCCATAGTTCTTTCATTCTATACATTGCATTTTTATCTTCTTTTAAAAGAATTGTATAATTTTCAAAAATCTCATCATGGAATTGCTTTAAAATTTCTTTAGTAATAAATTTATTTTCCTTAATTTCATCGATTAAACCAGGATTAGCTAATATTCCTCTTCCAATCATTATTTTATCTACCTGCGGAAATTCTTTTACTATTTTATTATAATTATCAACGGTAAAAATATCTCCATTATAACAAATTGAATGTTTACTTAACTTTAATGATTCTTTGAAAATTTCTAGGTTTGGTGTATTACCATAAAAATCTTCTCTTGTTCTAGGATGAATTATTAATTCTTCAAGAGGATACTTATTATAAATTTCTATTAACTTATAAAATTCATCTGCTCTTTCTTTTCCTAATCTAGTTTTTATTGATATTTTCATATCATTAATTTTATATATCTCATCTAAAAATCTATCTAATTCTTCTGGATAAGCTAAAAATCCTGACCCTCTTTTTTTAGAAACAACAGTCCCTGCAGGGCAACCTAAGTTTAAATTAATTTCTTCGTATCCTAATTGTTTAAGCTTATTAGCAGTTAATACAAATCCTTCTGCATTATTGGTTAATATTTGTGGAACTATATTTAAACCCTCATTATTTTCTGGTAGCATATCTCTTAACTCTTTAGTTTTAAGACTCAAGCTTTCATTAGGTACAATGAATGGTGTAAAGTATTTATCTATATTGTGAAAGTATTTTTCGTAAGCATTTCTATATATATGCCCTGTTATTCCTTCCATTGGTGCTAAATAATATTTCATGTAATTACTCCTCGTTTGTAAATATTCTAAAACACATTATATCAGCCAAAGCTTTTATAATCCATAGTAGAAAATAAAAGCTAATTTAAATTACTATATTAAATTTATTGTATTGTACATTCTTTTAAACCATGATAGAATAAATTCACTTAATATTTGATTATCAAATTATTTTATTATACAAAGGAGAATTAACAATGAAGAAAAAGAAAATTATTGGAATAGCTATAAGTTCTATTTTAGTTATTCTTATTCTAGGATTAAGCTTTGTAGGAAATTATTTTTATAATTTGGCTTTAAATCCTGATACACCTAAAGATATTGTTTTTGGAACACCAGAAGAGGCAGAAGCAACAAGTGGACAAGTGTTAGATAGTGATATTCAATGGCTACTTACTGAATCTAATTATACCGATGAAACTCTAACTTCTTTTGATAACCTAAATTTACATGCTTATAAGGTTTTAAATCAAAATGACTCAAACAAATGGGTTATTACTGTTCATGGTTATACAAGTGAAGGTATTAATATGAGTTCTTATGCCAAAAATTATTATGACATGGGTTATAATGTTTTAATACCTGATTTAAGATCACATGGCTTAAGTGAAGGTGATTATATCGGTATGGGATGGGATGATAGATTAGATATTATCGATTGGATAAATACAATATTAGAATATAATCCTAATGCTGAAATTGTATTACATGGTGTTTCTATGGGTGCAGCTACTGTATCTATGGTATCTGGTGAAGATTTACCTTCTAATGTAAAAGCAATTGTTGCTGACTGTGGATATACTTCTGTTTGGGATGAATTTGCTTATCAACTAGATGATTTATTTTCTCTACCTGAATTTCCAATACTTAATGTATCATCTTTAGTTGCTAAAGTGAGGGCTGGTTATTTCTTAGGTGAAGCTTCCACTTTAAAGCAAGTTGCAAAATCTAAGACTCCAATTTTATTTATTCATGGTGATGAAGATGATTTTGTTCCTTATTATATGATGGAAGAATTATATAATGCTACAAGCTCTGAAAAGGAAATGTTAACAATAAAAAATGCTGGACATGCTAAAGCTTCAGAGGTTGATCCCGAAACATATTGGACAACAGTCTCTAACTTCACTAGCAAATATATAACACAATAATTTATCTTTAAAGTGTAATAACGAAAAAAGAAATATTATCTTTTCTGGAATTTATGAAATCTCACCTTGAATTTCAATATTTCCTTCAATAATAATATTTCTTTTTTTCTATATACACATAGAGAACTAAATTGCATCTAGAACTATAATACTACTATTTTCAGTAAAAAAAAGCACTTCTTCATATACTCCAAAATAAATACTTTTCCTTCATAATTTTAATAATAACATTCTCCGCTACAACCATTCTTAAATAGCTTATCTTTTATATCTTTCTCAAATTCTTCATAATCGATATTTTCAAGCATACTAATAGCCTTTTTTAAGCCAATAATATCTTTCTCCATATCATCAATATACTTACCTCTTCCAACAACCTTAAGATGAGTAACCCCTGCTTCTTTTAATTTTTTTAATTTACAAATTCCACACCCTGTACTCCCTAAAGTATATCTTTCTTCATTCTCATCTTCAAAATAAAGAATTTCCTTCTCTAATTCGTCATAATAAAGTTCAAGCTTTTTATCAACCTCTGGAAAATTATTAACCAATCTATTTATTTTTACTAAATCATATGGTATTTTGCATAAATGAGCTAGTTCATCACAATGCAAAGAACTGCAAAAAGCTCCACTATAATGACACATTTCATTTAATATAAATGCTTCATATTGTAAATTTTTTACTGTATTATTTTTTATACATGCTTTCATATCTTCTATTGTATTCTTTCTATGAAAAACATACCTAGATATATTAAGTTTATTAAAGAACTCTATAGAAAGACTATTTATTTCAGCAGTTTCACCACTTAAATGTATTTTACATTTTATATTTTTTTCTTTTAAATATAATATAAGTGCAATATCTGCAATTATAAATTCATCAAATCCAATTTCTATTAAATCTTGCATTATATAAGATATTATTTCATATTGTTCTTCTAAATAATATAAATAATTAAATGTAATACTTACTGGAACCTTATAAACATCTACCATGCTTTTTAATATCTTCATATCTTCTAATGAATTTATTTGAATGTTATAATAAAGCACTTCTCTTCTATTTAAAGGAAATAAGCTACCATATTTTTTATTCCACTCATAAGGCACATATCCACAAAATACTTCATCTGCTCCTGCTTTAACTAATCTAATATAATCATCAATACTTCCCATTCCAGCTACTATCTTCATGTTATTTTCCTCTTTTACTTTAAATAAAGTTTAATAAAATTCTATCTATTCCTTCATTTATATATTGTTCTAATTTTTTTGAATCGTGTAATAAAGTATCGTCAAATGAAAATAGTGAATTATATTTTCCAACCATTTTTAAGTGCTTTGGATATGAAAATATATAATCCTTACAATACATTGGACATCCCATTACAAGCTTTTGCCTTCCTCTATTCATCCTTGTACATTTTGCATATAATGTACAATATTGTGATGTATTAGTAACATAAAAAGGCATATGTAAAGTATGATTTCCTTTTGCTATATTAAGTTTGTACCCACAGCTTTCATACTCAAATCTATTTATATTATTATCTTTTAAAAATTCACTAAATATCTTACTATTAAGACTATTATCACCTATTAATGCCTTGTTTTCATTATATCCATTTTTATAAATATATCTAGGATCCTTTTTTCTTTTATTTAACAAAACACCTAAACATAAAGTCAAATAATCTTGTTTATTTTCTACTACCTTTAACATTCCCCAATCATTTATTACTATTTCTATTTTTTTATTATTTTCATTACACCAATTATATATTTCATTTATTATAGATTTTATTTTATCAATATAACACTCTCTAACATATGTAAAGCAAATTGTTACTTCTAAGCCCTCATTATTTGCCTTTTTTATTATATCTATAAGCATTCTTTTACTTGGAAATAAATTATGACAAAACTCATTTCCAACATAAATTCTTGATATATTTTTATACATAAGCTTATGCTTTTCTATAAAATTATCTTTTAAATAATTGCTCATAAATGTTTCTATGTCTTCATTTAAATATTTATTATATAGCTCATAATTATCTACATTAATGGCTAATTCTACTGAATTTAAAATTCTATAATTAAAGCTATCATAATTTAAATTTGCCATCCACTCTTGCTTTTGACTTATATAATCTTCATAGAAATCATAATCTTTTTCTGATGGATATCCTACCATCTCATTAGAAAAATCATTATCATCACTATATGCCTTCAATCTAATATATCGAGTATAATTGTTAAAAGCATTTCTCACATTTTGTAAATAAATTTCATCTTTAATAGAAAAAACATAAGTTACATAAAACTCATGCTTTCCCTTATTTATCAAATTATATTTTTCTATAGTTATTTCTTTATATCTATTTTCATCAAATACATAAAATATAACCTTTAATTCATTTATTTCCTTTACCTCTTGTGCTAATCTTATAGTTAACCTTTCAGGAGATATTTTCATTATTCTTACTTCTTTACTATTCAATAAACAGGTTATTAACCCTGATGGTAATAATTCTACTTCTTCTCTTTCCAAAATTTATTTCCTCACAATATCAATTACTACATATTCACAATGTTTTTCTGTTCTTAATGGATATCCCCAACCTGCTATTCCACAAGATACTATTATATCCATATCATCTTTTTTTTCATATCCATATTCCATTTCATTAATGTTAAACAACTCCATTAATCGTCCTAGTGGCCATATTTGACCATAATGTGTATGTCCAGAAAGCATTAAATCATATCCATTTTCACTATTTTCTTTTAATTCACAAGGCTCATGATCAACTATTATTTTATAATAATCATCACTAACTTCTTTTGATAGCTCTTGTGATGATTTTCTAGTTTCATCTACATAAGATCTATCTTTTCTTCCTATTATACATAGTTCATCATTTATTTCATATATATCATCTGCAAGTATTTTTATTCCTGAATTTATTATTGCTTCCTCTAACTCTTCTTCAGTATAATTAGGATCTACTGTATATGTAGATTTATCATGATTTCCATATACGTAATATACACCATAATTACTTTTAATAGTTGATAATATTTTAAATGCATCTTGCATTTGTTTTAAAGTCGTACTTTCATCTACAATATCTCCACCTAATATTACTACATCTGCATTAGTTTTTGATATTTTATCACAGTATTTTTGCAATGTCTCATTATCCATAGTAGTACCAAAATGAAGGTCTGATATAAAATCCACTCTATAGCCTTCACTCCTAATATTTTTATTTGTATACACAGTATAATCTTTTTCAATTATATTATTAACATTTATATATCCATAAACAATTAAAATTGCTGTTAATGATAATGGTATAATTCCACTTCTATAAATTACTTTAATGAAACTATTATTAGTAAATTCCTTTACAATAAAATAAACTAATTCAACTGCCCATGCAATTATAACAATATGAAATACTACAACTGCCCATGTTCCCCAAACTTTTAATGCTGGTATCATTATAATTAAGGTTAAAACTAAACTTATAATTTTTTGTTGCTTAACTTTTTTGCTCTTCATAAGCAAACCTAAAATTCTTCTAATAAAAAAATACATATATATTCCTAAAGGAATCATAAATATTAATGGTAGTACAATATAGAAAAACACCTTTTACTCCCTCTTTCTATCTAATGCTTCTTACCTAATATTTCTTTTTCTAGATAAAGTTCATTAATTTCTGTCATCTTTTCTTTATCAAGCCAATGCTTACTACACCCCGAATAATCTAATAAAACACATTGTGGAATAAAACCTAATCGTAATGCCTTCCAACCTCCAGACATCAAGTTAGGTATACATGCTATTCCTATAATTCCTATTTTATTTTTATCTTTTACATCTATTTTATTTATTATTGTTTCATGAGGTATTATACATACATCTATATATCTATTTTCCATCAAATTATTTAATTTATTAATATTACAATTTGCACTACATCTTTTGCATCTTAATCCATATTCGCCTTCAACTGCTTTACATTTACTTTTTACCTGTCTCATACATCCTGGAGCAAATATTTTCTTATCTTTACATTGTAAAAACTGCTCGCTATATACTTCATTCATTATTTGTGAAGATACCATATTAAAATAATACTGTACCTTCCCCTTAGTGCAATAAATTAAATCTTCTCTATTTTTATATTTATTTTTTGCTTTTTTCAAAAAAATATCAAGTTGCTTTATATATAATCCAATTGTTCCATCACAAATATTACACATACTTTCAGCAATGCTTAAAGACTGCTTAAAAAACTTTCTCTTATATTCTTCATCCTTAACTTTAAGAAAATCTCCCCATACTTTCATTCGGTAAACTTCTTCCTTAAAATCTCCACTAGCTTCCATCCAATTTATAAGGATATTAATATCATAATTATCATTTTCGCTGACTTCTTTCATTAAAATATTACTTATTAAATATCCTCTTATTTTATCTATATTTCTATTTAAACTTTTGCCTTCTCTTAATTTATTAAATATTTTAAATAAACGTAAAGTTCCCTTATTTATTTTTTTAATATATTTTCTATAGTCCTTTAACATAGCCCCTATCATTAAAAACTCTATAGCATATTCATCTTTTGTTCTTAAATCCTCAATATTATTTTTTACAACATATATCATAAATTCTTCTATTTGTATTTTTCCATAATCAAATAATAAATTTTTTATTCTATTGCTTACTGCTTTGAGTTTTTCATAATATGCATTGGAGTTTACACTTTTTCCTTTTAAATTATAAGTCAAAATATCCATATTACTTCCCCCATTACTCGATTTTTACCTTATAAGAAAAAAATAATCATTTTCTTTCACAAGATAATATATTTTTTTAATTATATTAATTTTAATCTTATTTAAAAGAACAATAAAGCAATTTATGGAAATTTATAATTTTATTAATAAAATAATGCCAGGTAGTTTTCTCTCACTACCTGGCATAACCCAAATTACTATAAACACATTTCTAAAATTTTCTTAACATCCTCTTCATTTAATGGAACATATGCATATTCTAAAGCTCCATGCTTAACGGCACCTTTTGCCATTTCATCAAAATGAGTTTCATCAATATTAACTTCCTTTAAAGTCATTGGAATTCCGCAATCCTTAAAGAATTTTTCTGTTAAATCAATTCCTTCGTTAGCTAATTCAAACTTATTCTTATTAGAATCTAAATGCCATACATTTACTGCATAATCAACAAATTTATCTACAGTTTCATCGCTTAATATATATCTCATCCATCTAGGAGTTACAATTGCAAGTCCTACACCATGCGTAATATCATAAAATGCACTTAACTCATGCTCTATTGGATGACAAGTCCATGCTCCTGGTTTTCCTGATCCACAAAGGCCATTTAAAGCCATTGAACTAGCCCACATTAAATTTGCTCTTGCCTCATAATTTTTAGGATCTTTTAAAGCAATTGGACAATACTTAATACAAGTTTCTAATAACCCCTCTGAAAATTTGTCTTGAACGAAAGCTCCTTTTGTCTTTTTAAAATAACTTTCAAAAATATGTGACATAATATCTGCTGTTCCTGCAGCTGTTTGAATTGCTGGTAATGTATATAAATATTCTGGATCTAAAATAGAAACCTGTGGCTTTAATTTATCACTTCCTGTACCAAGCTTTTCATTTGTATCCATTTTAGTAATAACCGCATTTCCATTCATTTCTGATCCTGTAGCTGCTAACGTTAAAATAGTTACTATAGGTAAAACTTTATTTATCTTTTCAGAATTCGTTACTAAATCCCAAGCATCTCCTTCATAAAAAGCACCTGCAGCTACAACCTTTGAACAATCTATAGTACTTCCTCCTCCAACAGCTAAGATAACATCAATGTTATTTTCTCTACACAGGTCAACCCCTCTTCTAACAGTTTCAATTCTAGGATTTGGTTCAATCTTATCAAGTTCAACTATATTACAATCTTTAAGTAACTCTTTTACTTTATCATATATTCCATTTTTCTTTATACTTCCTCCACCATAAGCAAGTAAAACATTTTTACCAAATCTATTTATTACTTCTGGTAATTTTTCGATTTGACCTTTTCCAAATAGCATTTCAGTATAAGCATTAAATTTAAAATTTTCCATAACTGACTCCTCTCATTTAACTTAAAATTTTATTAAACTCTTTTTTTACCATTCCTATTAATAGTCTAGTTATATTAATTATAACTGCAATATTTCCTAAAATATTTATTATCATCATTAATTCATTTGGAATAAAACTTAAAGCATTATTTCCAGTAAAAATTTCCTTTATAGATCCAACTAAATAAATAATCATTACTAATAAAATTATTAACGAAAATAATAATTTTATTAATTCCCCTACTAACTTTATATTTTCCCTCATACTTCCCCCTTAATCATTTGTTATTTATTAATATTATACCAACTTTTTCTATTATTATAAACTGAATTATAATCTTGCTATGGAGTCTTAACTCCACATTAAGCTAAGAATTCATTGCCTTATGGTGTGTGGCGGTTATTATCTCATACCTAAAAAGGTGAGAATATTACACCGGCTAACCATAAGATAAATATTGCTTAATCCAAATTTTAATTACTTGCAGAGACTTTCAATGAATATTATACTTATATTGGTAACATATTCTTTACTATGTTTTAATAAGAATTAATGTGATGAAAGGAATATCTATGAGAAAAAAAGATATATTAGAATTAAAAAAGCGTTTTAAAAAAGACCATTGTACTTTTACAAAAATGTGTGGTTGCTATGTTAATGGTGAAAAAAATGTACTTTTAAAATTTAGAGAAACATTTTTGAATTTAGAAGAAGATGATTATTTTAAATTTTTAGAAATTGCTAAAAAAGTTCTATCTGGAACTATTGGAAATAATATTTTAGAGCTTAACTTTGAACTTAATGAAGAACATATAAATGAAAAACAACTTTCTTTTATGAAACTAAAAAACAGTGGATTAAAAGATGATGCTTTACTTGATGAATTTTATAATTCAATTATAGAAAATTATGATTATACTGGTAACTTCTTAATTCTTTTATTCCATGATGCTTATGATGTAATTACAAAAACTAAAGATAATGCAAAACTAGATGAATCTGAAGAAGTATATGAATATATTTTATGTGCAATATGTCCCGTTGAACTATCAAAAGCTGGGCTAAGATACTTTGAAGAAGAAAATTCAATAAAATCACGTACAAGAGATTGGGTTGTAGAAGCACCAAGTAATGGTTTCGTATTCCCTGCTTTTATAAATCGTAGTACAGATGTTAATTCTGTAATGTATTATACTAAAAATGCAAAAGATACTCATCCTGAGTTAATGGAAAATGTTTTAGGTTGTCCTTCAAAACAAACTAATACAGAACAAAAAGAAGCCTTTAATGATATTGTTAGAGATGCTCTTGGTCCTGATGAAAAAAAAGCCGATCATTTCTTTATGGAAATCCAAGAAAGCTTAAATAATAAGATTGAAGAACATAATAGTATTTATGAAGATACTGATGAACCTATAGTATTAACTAACGATGTAGTTCAAGAAATCTTGGCATTAAGTGGTGTACCTGATGAAATTACAACTAAAATTGAAAAGTCATATTCAGAAAATTTTGGGGATACACCTCCTATAGCGGATATACTAATAGATAATAAAGCTCTTGCAGCTAAAGCCCAAAAGAAAAAAGAAGAAATGCTAGAAAAACAAGTGAAAATTCTTGAAAATAAACTTGAAAGGGTTACTCAAACTGCTTCAAGTAACTTTGAAAACAATGTAATTCCATCAGAGCTTGAATCTGAAGCGGCCATTGAATCAATTAATTATGAAGGTAATGAAGAAAACCCTAATGATAATATATCTACTGAAAATAATTTAGAAGAAATAACAAATTTTGAATCTAATGAGGATTTTAATGATACTTCCGAAATTAAAGAAGAAGTAAAATCAATAAATAGTGATACTATTTCTGAAAATGATATTGATTCTTCTTTAAATGCTGATATAGTGGTTAAAGTAAATCCTGAAAAAGTTGAACAAATAGAAACAAAAATAATTGATGGTAAAAAATATATCGTTATTCCTATTGATGATAATGAGCAAGCTAATGTTAATGGAATTGAAAAAACTTTATAAACTAGATTCTAAGCTAGGGACGTGTCATTGTTACCTTAAACCTAAATATGTAAAAGTGTTACAACGACTAGATAGTAAATAACTATTAATATAAAAAATCCACAAAATTTATTGTGGATTTTTTTGCTTTTAATTGATATAAATTAATTTTCTTCACTAATATAAATCAAAATATTAATAATTTTTATTAACTTATGCTATACTTTAATGAATAAATATATTTTAAGGATGTTATTATGAAAAAGGATTCAAATAGAAATAATTTAATTCAAAAACAATTAAAAATAATAACTAAAAAAGAAGAAAAGTTACTAAAAGAACCTAATGATAATTATATAAAAAATAAAATATCTCCAATTAAAGATAAAATAGAAGGTATGGTTCCTGATAAATTACAATCAACTTTAGAATTAGCTTTTCAAAAAGGATTCAAGGTAGTATTTGATAAAGGTACTGCTGTTATAGAAAAAACTTATAATAAAGAAAATATTAATATGGAATATGATATTAATACTTATGCTGTTAATAAATATCCAACGAGAAAGAACTTAAGAAAAATAGATAAATCCACAAACAAGAAAACAATTTTCAATAAATCTTTAACTATTGTAGAAGGCTCTGCACTTGGTTTGCTTGGAATAGGCTTACCTGATATACCTATTTATATTGGAGTAATATTAAAATCAATATATGAAATTAGTTTAAGTTATGGATTTGATTATTCAACAGAAAGTGAAAAAGCATTTATTTTAAATATAATTTGTGCTACTGTTACTTCTGGTAAAGAAAGAAGTCATTACTTCGATAAAATTGATTTAATATCAGATGAAATAGATAACAATAAAAATCCTACTTATAATATAGAAGATATGCTAATTGAAACCTCTAATAAAATTTCCGTATATATGTTAACTTCAAAATTTATTCAAGGGCTTCCTATTGTAGGAGTAGTAGGTGGAGTTACTAACTTTCTAACATTACAAGATATTACTACAATAGCTAAACTAAAGTATAAAAAAAGATATTTAAGAAAATTATCTTTCTAAAAATAATAGCAAATAAAAAACTCTCCTCTTTATTCGAACATTATAAGTTAAACATTCATAAACTAAAATGTTTAGTAATTAAAAGAGAGAGATTTTATGGCATTTTATAATGCTCTTAAAAACTTATATAATAAAATAATTTTTTCAAAATATATATTAACTCACAATTATAGACTTCCATCAAATTATAATGATACTTCTACTCAATTTGTAAATAATAGTAACTTATCTAGCAGTACTAAATATCTTATTTGGGTTGATACTAAAAATTTTCAGGTTAATATATTTTCTGGAGCTAAAAATAACTGGATCCTAGTAAAAAATTATATTTGTTCTATTGGAAAACCTTCTACTCCTACACCTTTAGGTACATTTAAAGTTGGTGCTAAAGGCTATTCTTTTGGAGAAAATCATGGATATGTTTGTTATTATTACACGCAATTTAAAGGTAATTATCTCTTCCACTCAATTATATATAACTTAGATAATACTGTTAGAGACGGGCGCCTTGGCTTTAAAATTAGTAATGGCTGTATTAGACTTGCTAAAGTAAATGCTAAATGGATTTATGATAATATTCCGTATGGTACCACAGTTTATATAACTTAAATCTTCTTTTTTATCTATTAAAATAATTTAAAATTTAATTCATATCTATTGTATTTTTGATTAATAATAAAATTAAAGAGAGATTTTGATTTGTAGTAATTAATTGATTTTTTATTTCAATTGACTTTACATTTCAATAACTCTATACTGTTAATAATACTAATAATATTTAAGGAGATTTTTATATGTCAGTTTATTTTATAACTTACCATATGCAAAGCAACTCTCATCACCATGACCATGAACATGGAGAAAACTGTAATTGTGGAGGCGATCCTGATTACGATTTAGTTTGTGAAATTGAAACTTTAGGTAGATGGGCTCACTTTATGCCTACTAGCTACCTTGTACATACTTCTCTAAATGCAGATGAAATTTTAGAAAGACTTTCACCTAAGGTTGGTAGCAAAGATTTATTATTTGTTTCTAAAGTTGAATCTAAAAATATGGCTTCTTTAACTCCACAAGTTAAAGAATGGATTACTAATGTTGAAGGATAAATAAATAAGTAAATCCAAATCAAGTAGATTGGGATTTACTCTTGTATTTTATAAATTATTTTTATCTAACTATACTTATTCATCTATTTAATAAATCCTTTCCTTAGGCTATAGTAGCTTGTTTAGATTTAATTACATAAGTATCGATTAATTATATTTTAATTTTGATAATTTATATCTTGAGTTGTTGGATATGGGAATATTTTCAATTCTTTACCTTCTAATTTTTCTTTCTTCATATCAACTGCACTTATTCTATTATTATCATAAGATTTATAATAATAAATACCTTCTTGTTGGTCCATACAAGAAGAATATAATGTTAAGTCCTCTAATCCATCTTTAGTTATAACACCGCCCTTTACCATTTTTACATAATCAAGCATATGGAAAAATTGAGTAACTGCTTGAATATCATTTTTTACTGAAGTCATATGTGCTCTAATATAAGCAATTCTTACAAATCTTGAAGCTGGAGCAAAGTCACCAGGTATTCCTAAACTTCCTGCACCTATTCCTAAAGGAGTTAACTCTTGATCACTCCATTTAGTATCATTAGGATAATTTGGAGTAAGATATAAATATTCATTTAAATTTGTTAAGTGCCAATCAAATGTTGGATTGTTAGTCATTACTCCAACAGTATTATCATAAAAAGCAAATTTATTTTTAGTTTTTTCAACTACAATAGACTTTCCTGTTTTATCACTTATCATCCAATGTAGTGTTGGACAAGGAGTTTTTTCATTAAGAGGAATATCAACTAATTCTATATTTTCAATATCCTTCTTAACTTCCTCTATAGTATCATGATTAGATAATACCCATTGAATAAAGTCATAGGGACCAATATTAGTTTTTCCTTCAACAGGCTCCTTTTCCCAATAAGCATAGCCTGCAAAATTTAAACCAGCACAAGCTAATCCATTTTCATTCATACCATCAGCTATTGTAGGATGATTATCAATAACTGTTCCCATACCAATTATTGCACGATTATTAGTTATCATATTTCCTGTAACTTTATCTTTAAATTGAAAACTTTTTGGTATTATCATGACTGCTTGATTAAAGGTATAAGCCAAATCCATATTTCTTCCAAAAAAATATTTTCCTTCATCTGATTTTATACTTAATGCTGTACACATATTTACACCTCATTTTTATTTACTATATAAATTGACTATATATGAGCTTATTATGTGTATTATTAAGCACACTATACTAATTAAATCACAATTTTGACTTTTTAAAATCTTATGAATTTCATTACCAATAACTTATTTTACAAGGTATTCAACTACATACGGAATTTTTTCTATAACATGTGAAGCATTAACGCAAAACATCTCTTTTGAAAGTATATCACCACAATATCCATGAATATATGCTGATACTATTGTAGCTTTAAAAGATTCATACCCTTGCCCTATAAAAGAAGCAATAATTCCTGTAAGAGTATCTCCCATTCCACCTGAAGCCATTTTACTATTACCTGTTGAATTTACATAAACTTCATTACCATCAGTAATTATAGTATTATATCCTTTTAGCAATACTATCACCTTATATTCTTTAGCAAAATTAACAGCAATACCTATTCTATTTTCAATTAAACTTTCAACATCAACACCAGTAAGTCTAGACATTTCTCCCATATGAGGTGTTATTATAATCTTTCTTTTACTATTCTTTAATAATTCTAAATTACCTTTAAGTACATTTAATGCATCAGCATCAAGAACTACAGGGCACCCATTTTTAGATAGAATATTTTTTACACACTTTAATGTCAATTCATTATTTCCCATTCCTGGTCCTATTGCTATACTATCACTATTTGATATAACACCTTCAAATGCAATATCCTCATAAGACATTGACATAGCTTCTACTAACTTACTTTTTAAAATATCTAATATAGATTTCTTTGTACAAAGAGTAACAAGCCCTGCCCCACTTCTTACTGCTGCCTCTGTTGAAATATATGCTGCTCCTGTAAAATTTTCAGATCCTGCCATAATAGTAATTCTCCCAAAATCACCTTTATGTGCACACTTATTTCTCTTTTTTATAATATTTTTTACATCACCTATTTCTGTTAAATACTCCTTATGGTGAAATTTATTAACTACATATTCTGGTACACCTATTTTTTCAACTATTATAGTACCTGTATACTTTTCACCTTCATAATCTAAAAAACCTTTTTTGTAAACTTCAAAAGAAATAGTTTTATTTGCTTCGATAGAAGTTCCTAAAATACCAAAGCTATCACATTTCATTCCTGAAGGTATATCTATAGCCATTATATATGAATTACTCTTATTTATACTTTTAATAACTTCCTCATAGATGCCTTCTATTTTCCTAGTTAAACCTACTCCAAAGATTGCATCAATAGCCATATCATTTTCTAATAATGCTTCCCTTAAATTTATCATATCCTCACTGGTAATAATATGCTTTATATCAATTCCTATATTTTTTAAAATATTATAATTTGCAAAGCAATCCTTACTCATAGAATGATTTCCTACTATAAAAACATCTATTTTCATATTCATGCTAAAAAGTTGGCGTGCAACAGCAAGGCCATCTCCCCCATTATTTCCTGTTCCGCAGACTATAGTAAATGATTTAAACTTTTGAAAATCTATATTTTTAATAACCTTCAATGCTGCATTTTCCATAAGAACAATTGAAGGAATGCCCAAATCATTTATACAATAATTATCAATATTTCTTATTAACTCAGAATTTCCTATTTTCAAAATATCATCACCTTTTCAACATTTAATTTATTCTAATTATAACATTATTTAACTATCTACTATGATTTTATTTCATCTATCCCTCTTATTATATTTCACAAAAAAACTCTCCCCTTTTTAAACATTATCTATATTTTAAATATATTTTACATCTTAATAATATTATTAATTTCACAAAGCTCCTTTAAATACTCTTGGACATTTGTCCTTGATTTTTTCTTGTAACTTCTTTAAATTAATTAATATGATATAATTAATTTACTTTATTTAACTTACTTACTAAGGAGAATTAAAATGAACAACTTACCTTATTTTTTAGATACTTGTCCTAGTTATATAAAAAGTAAATTTATAAACATAAAGTTTAATACTTTTGATAAAATTCTTATACAAAATGAAATTGCTGACTCGGTATATATAATAAAAAAAGGAAAAGTCAAAGTTTATTCACTAACACCTACTGGTGTTAAATATCTTGAAAGAACTTATTGTGAAAATGAACTATTTGGAGAACTAGAAATATTTGCTGATAAACCTATATTAAATTATGTAGAAGCAATTGAACCTTGTGAAGCTATTAAAATTTCTAAAGAATCTTTTTTAGAATGGATTAAATATGATAGTGATTTTTCTTTATATGTACACATAAAACTTTCCGAAAAAATGTATCATACTTCTATTAATAGTAAAGCAAATGTGGCCTATAATTTAAAAGATAGAGTATTATCCTTTTTATGGAAATTTTTAAATGATCACAATTTAAATACTGTACATAAGGATATACTAGTAGAAGGTGTTGGTTCAAACATTAGAAGTGTTAATAGAATTATTAAAGAGTTAGCCAATGAAAATATTGTTGAATATAACAAAGGATTTATTAAGGTAAATGACATAAATAATCTTGTTGATATAATTTTCTCACCTAATCCTAATAATAATTTAGTAGGTATTTTTAATAAAAAAACAGGAGGTAACTATGATAGATAGAAAATTATTAATAGAAAAAGCATTTGATGCTCAAAAATATTGTTATACACCATATTCTAATTTTAATGTAGGTGCTGCTTTACTTTGTGGTAATGGTGAAATTTATCAAGGCTGCAATATAGAAAATGCTGCATTTACCCCTACAAACTGTGCTGAAAGAACAGCTTTCTTCAAAGCAATTTCAGAAGGACAAAAGGACTTTACCGCTATTGCTATTGTAGGAAACAAAGCTGGTATTAAACCTGGAGATGGTGATTACTGTGCCCCTTGTGCTGTTTGCAGACAGGTTATGGCTGAGTTTTGTGACTTAAAAAACTTTAAAGTAATTATTGCAAAAAGTACTGAAGACTATTTAGAATATACATTAGACGAACTTTTACCATTAGCATTTACAGGTAAAAATTTAGACTAAACTATTAAAAGCTATTGATTTTCATCAATAGCTTTATTTATATAAATTTTCTCATATATAACTTTATCAATACTTTTAAATCTTTCAAAATAAAATAAGATTAGTAAATTATTGTTCTTTATCTATAAGCTTGCCTGTAACTACCAATCTAGCATCATCAAATTCATATGAACATGTTGATAAAGTTATAATTTTATCATTTTCATTGACACTTATATCTGATTTATATATTGATTTATTTTTTATTCTCTCTAAAAATTCTTTATATTCATCTTTGTCTTCAAAACTAGTTTTAGTATAATTATCATTAATATCTGTTATATATACAGAAAAAACCTTATATTTTAAATATTGACCGTTACTTAACTCTATTTCTATATCATTATTATTGTAGAAAAAGTCTTCTTCTTTATATTTTTTTAAATTTGCAAACATAGTTCCATTTTTCATGTTATGTCCAAATAATACGGTATTTTGATCATCAAATCCATTATTTAAATAATTCATAAATATTGAACCTGATACTATGTACTCATTATTTATATCTTTATATAAATACTCTTCATTATCTTGTCCTTGAAGAATTGGATAATTTATATTTGTATTATCAATTTTTATCCACCCTCTATAATCTATATTTTTTTCAAATAAATTATCACTTTCTTCCTTTTCTTCTCTAATTAAATTATATACTTTATCCGCATCATTATATTCTTTTAATTGATGAATTATTTTATATGCACATATAACTATTATTAAAGTTAAGACTATATTAATTATACTTTTAAATATTTTCATTAAACAATCCCTCATTTTTATCTTATAATTTATAAATTTTTCTCATAATATAACTTATCAAAACTTTAATTTATATTATTAATGTAAATTAAAGAAAATTGTAACCTATATAATAGATTACAATTTTCATTTTGTTAATATATAATATTATTTAATTTCATCTTTATTAGACTCATCTTTATTAGACTCATCCTTATTAGCTTCGTCTTCACCTATTACAGTAACTTCTCTTTCTACTACAGTAATATTTCCATCTCTATCTTCAACAGTATATTTAATTATATATTTACCTGGAGTATTGTTGTCAAAGTTTCCTAAATCAACATTAACTTTCAAATCATCTATAGTATCACGATCATCTGTAATTACAATTCCATCCATTGGGTCAAAAGTATTTCCTACTTCAATTGTAATATTAGTAATTTCATCAACTACAGGAGATTCACCTTTATCATTTACACTTGCCTTTAACTTTTCTAAAGTTTCTTGAATAAGTGTTAATCTACTATTGGTCTCCCATTGATTTAATGAGTTTGTTTTAATTAATTCTTCAGTTTCTGAAATTAAATCTTTTAATTCATTAACAGCCTCTTCTGGATATTGTCCACCTAAAATACCAATTAGATTTTCATTAACTATTTTATCATAGAATGAATTTGCTTTATTTATTTCTTCATTTAAATATTTATAATCAACAGTTGCAGGAGCTAATGGAATTTCTACATCTTTGTATTTTGAATATCCATCATTTACTTTTGATAATGCATAATCTTCTGTTGATTCTGTTAAAGTAAGATTGCCTGAATTATATCCAACTGTAATATCTTTTTCAACATATGTATTTCCAGAAGCTATAAATTCTCCATTCTTATATGCTTGTTGTGCTCTACCACTTATTGTTATTTGATCTCTATCATCGCTTAAGAACTGATTTTTATATATTACGAAGTTTTGAACATCTCCAAAAGCATCATTCCATGTATTTGTTCCTGTAGTTCCATCAGCATTAGTAACTTTAAAACTTAAGTCATCTCCATCTCTAAAGCTTTGGTAATATAATATTCCTGTACCTTGTCCTCCAAAGTTTGTAACTTGGTGGAATAAGTTATTATATATAGTTGTATTATAAAGTATACATTCTTCTTGAGTTAAATCACCATATATATAAGTTAATACTGGTACATCATAGAAATGATTTGAACCTATATATGCATTTTCACCATTTCTTATTTTTAATCCTCCAGCAGCTCCATTTTCCATACCCTTGAAGTAATTTCCATATATATTTAAGTTCTTATATCCCTTAGAATATATTATATGGTCTCTTCTTTGTCCATCTTTATCACCACTTAACGTAAAGTTTGATAATGCAGGAAGATTTATTGTTGATAAATCAATATCGTCTGTTATTTTATAAATTCCTTCTGGGAAATAAATTTCTCTACCATGTGAAGCAGCATATTCTATAAGCTTCTTTAGGTTTTCAGTATCATCTGTAACTCCATCCCCAGCTAATCTAACATAAGTTCCATCAGGATTTTTAACTTCAGTATTTTCTTTAGCATTTATAACTGTTTGAATAATCATATAGTCAGTTGTCTGCTCTTTATACTTTTTATTACGCTCTTCTCCTGTTATTCCAAATAAATTAAGATAATACTCACTTAGAACTTTTTCTTCCATATCATTTTCGTATTTATTATATATACCATTAGGTACAATAAACTCATTTTTTTGGAAATGTCCATCAAGCATCTCTAAGTTAGTAACTCCAACATTTATATTAGACTCTTCTTGTTTTATAGAACCAATTACTTCTACACGCGAATCTATATCTTTATCTCCTCTAAGAGTTCTTGATCTTGTAATCATTATTCCACTGTTGTTGTCTTTAGTAGAACAATCCTTTAAATTAACCGTACTACCATTAACAAATATACCGTATCTAGTTGAATTTTCTATATTTACAGTATCAAGAAGTATATCACGTGAATTATAAATATTAACTCCTATATCTGTAGAATTTCTTACTGTTAAATCTTTTAATACTATATCATTTCCTTTTAGAGTTATACTTGCCAGCTTATTTAAATCAATGACATTACCTTGACCTTCAATAGTTATATTAGAACTAACTTCTAATTCACTAACATCACTTCCTAAAATACTTAAGGCATTTTCATCAATTGTAATATCATTATTAATATGCAATACATTACCGTTGTTGCTTATATTTTTTACAAAATCCTCAGCTGTTTTTATATTAACATCTACTCTTGAGAAATAGTCTACTGTAGCTTTTCCATTACTATCTTTCTCAGTTCCATGTACATATAATCCTTGATTGTCTATTATTGTACTATCTTTTTCGTTCTTCTCTTTTATTGTTTGCATATGAACAGTATCATTAGTATAAACATTTTTAGATAAAATTTCTACAGTTGATTCGCCTCTAACTTGAATACCTCTATATAAGTTATTACTACTAGATATTTCATCAATTTTAACTGTAGATTTATATATATCTACTCCAACTGTACTTCTTTCTTCTTTTGGTAAATCTATACTCTTACCAGTTAACTTAACTTTTTTCAAAGTTGTATTTGTTGCCGTATATACACTTAATCCAGTTGTTTTATAGTTAGTAATTTCAATTTCTTCTAATGTTGTATCTTTTCCACTTACTTTAAAGCTATAAGTATTAGCTAAATCAAATTTATGATTGTTACCATAAATTGTAACACTACTTTTTGATATATCTAAATTTTCAGTAAATGTAATATCTCCAGCTATAGATATGGCTACATTCTTTAACTCAACAGCTTTTTTCAATTGTTCAAATGTCGTTACATTTTCAACCTTACGGATATTATAATATTCTCTAACGTTTCCTGAAGCATCTTTCTTTTCATCTGTTTTATTATATTGATTAGTCTTATCTATTATTTTATTGTTGTTTTTACCATTATTAACTAAGCTTATAAGGTCATCTACATCATTTGTATGTTTATTACCACCTAAAAGCTCAACTTCTGCTCCATCCCTTACTAATATTCCACTTTGTTTATGATTTGAAGTTATTATATTTTGAATTTTCACAGTAGAGTCAAGTGCAATATCTAATCCAACTGAGCTTTTAGCACCATCTCCTATTAACTCTATATCTTCTAAAGTTATATTTTTTGCATTATATACTAATAACCCCTGTGATGTATATCCTTTAATCTTTACTTTACTTATCTTAGAACCAGTTGCTGTTGATTTAATTGTTATCTTTTTCCCCTCAGCTAAAGTAATAGTTCTATTGTTACCATTTATTATTACATTTTGTCCTGATATTTGAAGTTCCTCTTTTAATTCAATATCTTGATTTAAGTTTATAATTCTATTACTTTGTGATACTGCAGTTATTAACTCATCAACCGTGTTTACTTCCTTAGTTTCAAAGAATCCATAATATATTTCTTGTGTGCCTGTACCACCTTGAGTTCCTTGAGAAGTTTGAAGATATTGATTAGTATCATCCTTTATTGCACTTGGTTTTTCTCCAGTAGCTACTACAACTTTAATTATCTCTTTATCATCAGTATGAGTATTTCCACCTACGAACTCTACATCAGATTCATTCTTTAAAGTAATTACGCAGCTATGATTGCTACTTTTTATAGCATTCATTCTTGCTTTAGAATCAGATAATTCTATACCAGTTGAATTTTGACCCTTAACCCCTGTAAGGCTTATATTATTTAAATCAACACTTGACTTACTTCCTAACCTTATTCCAACAGTTTTATGATTTGTACTTGTTACATTTTCTATTTTTATATCAGTAGAGCCATTAAGATCTATTGCCACTAAACTCTTACTTCCATCACCTGTTAAGTTTATATTTTCTAATGTTATATTATTAGTTTTATATAAGAATATAGCTTGTGACCCATAATTATTAATATTGATATCACTTAATTTAGTACCTTCTGCTGCTTGCTTTACTGTTATCTTTTTACCAGTACTTAAATCTAAATTTCTTCCTTCTCCATTAAATGTTATATTTTTACCTGTTATTATTAATTCTTCATCTAATTTAATATCTGATTTTATATTTATAATTGAGTTATCTACTGCTACTGCGGCCTCTAATTCTGTGAAGTTATTTACATTTATAATTTCTCTAAAACTATAAAATGTATTTTTCTTATCTGTTTCTGTTGTTTCAGATGTTTGAATATATTGCTCAGTAACACCTAAAATTTTGTTTTCACCTTCTGTGTTTAAAACAACATCTTTAACTGCAAATTTATCATTTTTATGAACATTTCTTCCTTCAAATGTAACTGTTGATTGCTTTCTTACTCTTATTCCAGCCTCTTTATGATTTTCACTTTTTATATTATTAATTTTTACCGTAGCACCTGCTAAATCTATTCCTACTGTACTTTTATTAGGTGTACCAATAACCTCTACAGTATCTAAAGTTACATCTTTAGCATTATCTACTGCTATTCCTATTTGTTCATAATTTACAACCTTTAGATTATTTAATACAGTACCTGTTGCTGTTGATTTAACTACTACCTTATTTGTAGTATTATTTAAATCAAGTTTATTTCCATTACCATTAATAGTTATATTTTCTTTTATTATATTTAAATTATCAGTTAAAGTTATATCTTTAGTTATATTTACAACTGAATTTGCCACTGTTATAGCATTTTTTAGTTCATCAAAAGTTTCTACATTTACAACCTTAGCCCTATAATTTGTTGTTGTAGTTGTTACTACTCCTGAAGTTGTATTTGAGTCACTCTGTGTTGTACCAATTTCAAGATATTGCTTTTCAACATCATCTATCTTATTAGGATTTTCTCCAGTTTTTGTTATATTTTGAACATCTACTTTATCATTTTTATGAGTATTTGTTCCTTTTAATGTAAGAGTTGAGCCATTTTTCACTCTTATTCCACTATATTTATGGTTTTCACTTTTTATATTTTCCATTTCTACAGTAGATCCATCTAAGTCAATTCCTACATTAGCTTGGTTAATTGAGTATCTTCATTAGCATCTGATATATGCTCTTCTTTTCCTATGGATTCAGTTTCCGGATTAACTTCAGCTATCTCTTCATTTGGTTGGATTACTTCAGAATCTTTATTTATCTCTTCTAATCCACTTTCATGATTTGCTTCAGTTTCATTATCTATAGATTGTGTTATTTCTACAGTTTAATTTTTATCCGATAATTCGCCTTGCCTAATATCACAATAAGCAACATTATTTGAAATCATAGCAGTTATCAGTGTTCCTGTTATCACTTTTTTCATTAGTATCCCTTCCTCCTTAATCTGATATAGTTTTATACTTTCTACATATACTTTTCACCAAATTCTCTTCTTATCACTTCACACCTTTCCCCTATTTTAAGTTAATATAATTTATATTAAGTCCACATAAACATTATAAAATAATACATCTAGTATTATAAAAACTATATATGATATAAATTGTATATAAAAATTCATTTAATTACTTTATAAACACCTCCTGTCTTTTTCTTCATTTTTCTACAATTTTCTCACATAAATTTGCTTATATTGAACTTATTTTTAAAATTTCTCTCGTATTATACAATAAACTCTTTAATTATATAACTTATAGTATAATATATTCTTTAATGTAATTAAAATTTAAATTAAACATTTTTTTATCATATGTTACCTATAAAATTCACTTCATTTCTCTTTTGGATTTTCTATACCTCTACAAGAATTTATCACCTATATTTATGAAAGAATCATAATAAAAAAAGTTATTAGGCTTGTTTTCCTAATAACTTATATTTATAACTATTTATAAATTGTAATATTGTTCTATAAATACCTTATGACTTCTAGGTATATTTTCTGGTAACTCATTATAACCAAAAAAACGTAAATCTTTAGTTTCAAAATTATCTATACTTAATTTACCACTATAACTTTTACATACATATCCTATTGTTATAAAAAATGCCTTATCTCCATGTGGAAATTCAATAAAACAATTTTTTCCCGAAGTTGTTCCTAAAAGCCTTAATTCATTTATATCTAAACCAGTTTCTTCTTTTGCTTCTCTAATTGCAGTTGCTTCAAGTGATTCACCTAGTTCCGTAATTCCGCCTATTAATCCCCACTTATAAGGAAATGTTCCCCTCTTTTGTAATAATATTTGATTATTTTCATTTATTATTAATACATTTACACCTGTTAAGTTTATTGAATCATGACCTACTTTTTTTCTTATGTATTTAACATAATCCATATTTATAACCTCACCATTTTCATTAACCTAAAAAACTTATATTATACTTACAATTAAAATGTATATTATTTACCATTTATAACTTCCCATTCTAAAAGTAATGTTGCTAATGCTAAAATTGATAATATTGCATTAGGAAATGTTCCTAGCCTTTTAAAACTTGAAAAATCTATTAAAAATAATACCCAAACTATTGCTGTAATAATATGCAATGTAATTTTTACATATTTCTTACTTATAAATGTCTTAAAAGGACCTTTTTCTTTAATATTATTTTCTTTTTTTACCATTGGTTTTTTTGTATTGTTTTTACGTTTCTTCTTAGCCATCCTTTGTCCTCATTTCTATATACATTAGTCTTACATCTTATTATATACTATTTTCATTGATAAAAATAATGATATTAGTGTATAAATACTAAAGATATTTTTCTGATATAGGGCATACTATATACGTCATTGATAGAAATACTTAGATCTTAAAGGTGAATTTATATGAAAAATAATAATCATAAAACACACAAAACACCTCCATTTGAAAGGCCATTATTTATAATGATAATAACTTTTGTTGGAGGATATATGAATGGCTACACCTACATCACAAGAAATAATACATTGGCTAATATGCACACTGCCAATATGTCTAAATTTGGAATTAATATTGCACTTGGAGAATGGCTAGAGGCACTACATTATTTTATTCCAATCTTAACTTGTATATTAGGTGCTGCATTTAGCAAATTAATTGAAACTATACTTATAAATTTTAACTTTAAAGGAGACTGGAGAAAGTTTGCCCTTATATTAGAAGCAATTTCATTATTTATAATAGGATTGCTTCCTACTTCTTTTCCAGATATTATAGTTACGAATCTTGTTTCTTTTTTTATGGGATATCAATTATGCTTATTTAGAACATGTCTTGGTGTTCCATTCAATACAACAATATGTACCGGAAATATTAGAAGTGTTGGGTTGTTTTTATTTGATGCATTAGATATAGAAAATAAGGAATCTTTTAAAAAATTAATCACTTTTACAGTTCTTACTTTTTCTTTTGCAATTGGTGCTATTCCCGGAACTTTAATATCTCTTGCTTTAAGTGTTAAAGCTGTGTGGATTTGTAGCTTTATATTATTTTTACAATCGTTTTGGATATATTCTTATGAAAATAAAATAGGAAAAATTTAAATTACCTATTAAGTTGAAATAAAAAGACAGTATGTTATTATATATATTTTTTTACATACTGTCTAAAACTACAACTTAATTTACTTGCTTTCATCTATAATTTTTAATATTACATCAGCTGCTCTCTTTGCTCCACCTGCATTATGAAAACTTTTTGATATATTCTTTGAATTTTCTTTATATTCATTACTGTTAATAACTTTAATAACTGCAGATTTAATATATTCTGGCTTATCTTTTTTTAACATAACTCCTGCCCCCAACTTCTCAACTCTCTCTGCTACCATTTTTTGTTCTGAATGTTGTGGAAATAGCACCATGGGAATTCCATAATATAAACTCTCATTAATACTATTCATTCCACAATGAGTAATAAATATATCTGTTTCTTGAAGCACTTTAATTTGTTCAACAGAATTTTCAATCTTAAAGTTACTAGGTATATTTCCTAAATTTTTAATATTAGTACTATTCCCTATAGACATGATTACATCAAAACTAGTATCTTTAAATGCCTTTATGCAATTTTTATAAAATTTAATATTTTTGTTATTAACTGTCCCAAGCGAAATATATATTCTCTTCCTATTTCTTTCCTTAATCTCAACTATAGTATTAGCTACAGATGGCCCTACAAAATAATACTTATTAGAAAAAGTCTCTACCATAGGTTGAAATTCTTTTGATGTATATACAATAGTATTTGTATCATTATCATTGTTAACAATAGAAATAAAATTCTTTACATCATATCCTTGCTTTCTTAAAAGCTCTATTTTTTTATTAATCCTTCCCATTCCAAAAATCATACGCATTATTTCATTTAAACCTTGCTTCATCATCCTTGCTGTATGCTCATTAAAAGCAAATGTTGTTGTAGAGCATATATATGGAATATTTAATTTTTGTGCAAATAATTTCCCCCAAAAACTTAACGAATCTGATACAATACAATCTGGTTTAAATACATCAAGATCACCACAAACCTTTTTATCTAAAGCTAAAGTAGTGTCTACAATCATTTCTATTAAAGCTGGAAAATCCTTTCCTACTTTCTTCTCATCTTCTGGTCTAAGTTCTGGTAAATATTTATCACAACAAATACATTTTGCACCTGCAGATTCAATTTTGTCTTTAAACTCTTTAAATGAATAATATACTACTTCATTTCCTCTAGCTACTAACTCTCTAATCACTTCTATTGTTGGATTAGTATGTCCATGTGCAGGAATACAGAAAAAAACTATTTTACTCATATCTTTCACCATCCTTTATATGGTTTAACTTATTCATCCTTCATGGCTAATCCCATATTTCCCACGAAATTTATTAAATCACGTTGATGAACAATTCCAAGGCCTCTTTCCTCATCTCCTAGTATCAATAATTTATCACCTGCATTTATATTAAATACAACTCTTGCTTCCTTTGGAATCACAATTTGACCCCTTTCTCCAACTACAACAGATCCAAAGAAGAACTTTCCTTTAGGTGGTACTCCAATTCCTGTTTCTTCTTCTGAGTGATTAACTAAATCATCTAATTTAACGTTATATAAATTTGCAAGCTTTATACAACTCTCTATATCTGGATTAGATTCTCCATTTTCCCATTTTGCTACCGATTGTCTAGAAACATTAATCTTCTCAGCTATTTCCTCTTGCGTATATTGATTCTTTTTTCTTAGACTCTTCAAATTCCTACTAATCATACTTTTCATATCTCCTATATTTATCTTATTAAAATTATTAATTACTTTCTATCAACTAACCTTAACATTCATATATATATTTATATACATTTACTTATTAATTAATAATTTTATTTTTACATATCCTTTCCGTGTTTCTACTGCTATGTTCTATATAGCTAAATTTTTAATTTTATAATTCTCTAAGGTTCCATATAAAAAATATTTTTATTTAACTTAAACAAACTCTCATTTTCTAAATATTATATATTATACAATCTAATGATAGGAGATGAGATACATGTCAAGACATTATTGTAATAAAGAATCATCTTGCTGTAATAACAACTGCTGTAACCCTTGTGAAGGCTACAGCAATGGTGTATTAGGCTTTGGTAACTCCTTTTTTTATATACTAGCAATTTTATTAATATTTGGTGGCGGCGGCTTTGGTCCAGGTAGCTTTTTCGGAGACTATAACAATATATATCGCTGTAGTGGATTTAATACTGGTTGGTGTAATGATAGCGGATCTAACAATAGTATCTTTAATAATAGCAACTTTAGTTCTAATACACTTTCTAACTCCAACTTTTCTAACTCTAACATTGCTGGGCTAATTAGCGGTCTTTCTGGTAATGGTAATTTTGATATTGGTAACCTTACTGATTTTACAAATTAAGCAACCAAATAAAAAGCTATTAGGAACTTTAAACCTAATAGCTTTATCTATTTCTACATTAAAATCTTCTATTGTCTTTAACTTAATAATAATTATAACCATATTAAACTAACACTATATATCAAAACTTACTTGAATTTCGTTATTTTTTTCTTCAAAAGTTTTCATATATTTAAAAACCTCTTCTACTCCACAAATAATATTATTCTTCTCACAAGTTTCTTTAATAATTTTCATTAATATTTCATGATTTTCACTTACTACTTCATAACTATTACCATATTTACTTATATACTTTTCTCTTAATCCTTTAAAATTCTTATCTAAGTTTTTATAATAGTACTCTCTATTTCCATCTCTTAATGTTAATCCAATACCAAATACTATAATTCCTTTAACTTTAGCTTCTACACAATAATTTAATATTCCCCTTATATTTTCTTCAGTATCATTTATATAAGGTAAAATAGGCGTTAACCAAACAACAGTAGGAATATCATTATCCCTCATTACCTTTAACACTTCAAATCGTTCTTTAGTAGTAGAAACATTAGGCTCTATTATTTTACATAACTCTTCATCATAAGTTGTTAATGTCATCTGTACAATACACTTTGATTTATTATTTATACTTTTCAACAAATCCAAATCTCTTAATATTCTGCTAGATTTAGTTTGTATTGCTAATCCAAATCCATATTTTTCAATTATCTCCAAACATTTTCTTGTATTTTGAAGCTTTTCTTCTAATTGAATATATGGGTCACTCATTGCCCCTGTTCCAATAACACACTTTTTCCTTTTTTTCTTAAGTGCCTCCTCTAATAACTGTGGTGCATTAACTTTAACTTCTATATTTTCAAAGACATGATTCATTCCATAACAAAGACTTCGTGCATCACAATATATACATCCATGAGTACATCCCCTATAAATATTCATTCCATTATTACTAGATAGTATTCCTTTTGATATTACCTCATGCATATACCTGTAACTTCCTTCCTTAATTACTTTAATGAAATGTAAATATCAAATTTAGCATTATCATAATCTTCATTTAAATATTCTTTTAAATAAAGCCATATGCTTTCACATACAGCTTATTATTTTTATATCAATGTAATCTATTATTCTTGGAACTACTTTTTCTTTACTGGAATCCAAACTTCACAATAGTAGTTTTCATCAAAATTCCCTTTTTCATACTCACTTGGATCACTATACATTTCTATATTATACCCTGCAGCAATTTCATAGTCTATACAGTTTGGTAACCACTCTGCAAATATTTTTTTATTAACTTCTTGAATTGATGATGGCATTGGTCCATAACAAGGGAAAATAGCCCAAGTAAACTTTGGAATTGTTTTAACTACATATCCTTCCATTCCTTCTTTTTCTTTAGAATAATCCTCTGCAATAAGGTACTCAAATTCATCCCCACCCATTTCTACATCAATATTAACACCATACATTCCACATATCTCTTTTAATTTTCCTTGTGAAATATGCTCATTCCAAAATGCAGGTACCTCCATAAATGCCGAATCATATTTAAATTTCTTAAAAGCTCCTATAACCTTGAACTTATCTTTCTCAACTATTTTGTAATCCATAATATATCCACCTTCCAATGAAAATTTGATTTTAAGGGGAACAAATGATTTTATCATTGCACCTTCCTTACGAACAGCAGATGGTGTAACTCCATGAAACCTTATAAATGCTTTAGTAAAGCTGTCTGGAGAATCATATCCATACTTTATTGCGATATCTATTATTTTTTCATTAGTGGATGAAACCTCACTGCCGGCAAGTGTAAGTTTTCTTCTCCTAATGTACTCACTTAAAGAATAACCACATAACATTGCAAATCCTTTTTGAAAATAAAAAGGAGAAATATTTACCTTATCTGCAATTTCATTTACGGATAAATCCTCCGTAATATTCTCTTCAATATAAGAAATAGCTTCTCTAATGCTTTCAATCCATTCCATAATTTTTACCCTCCCATTGCAATTCGTTAACCTAATCTTACTATCATGAAAAATTCATATCCCGACTTTTTAAGCTTTCTTTTGTCTTGTATTATAACATAAATCAATAATTCCACTAACATTCTTGTTCTTTACAAAGATATTTCCTTCCTATATACCCAATAAACTAATATAGGTTCTATTCCCCCTATCTCATAATCAATTATCTTATTCTCTTCTTCTAAAAGACTATCTTTAAATAAAAAATAAACTTTTTCTTTCTAGCTTCTCAATAAAAAATAATAAAATAGCAGATGAATGTGTGATATGCTCCCTTTATAGTAGACAGTTAAAATAATAAAACTATCATTACTATAGAGGGAGCAATTTTTATGGGAAGAAAAGCTAAGATATCATATGAAATTAAATTTAAATTTATAGAA